>DATDAG010000047.1:0-3328 GCA_036525495.1 Anaerolineales bacterium | reverse complement strand
CTCGAACGGCATGCCCGCACTCCCCGGGTTGAGAAGAGTCATTCCTTTGTGTTGAATTAACATTTGCACATGCGTATGTCCGCCGATCAGCACTTGCGCAGGCTGCCCGGCGAATACCTCTTCCAATATTTCGGCGGGCGTATCGGGGTAAAGGAATTCTTCATTCGAGCGAAGCGAGCCATGAAAGGCAAGCAAGGTAATATTTTGATCGAGCGTAAAACTTAGTTGAGGCTGGAACGAGCGCAGAAAATCAAAATCTTCAGTGGACAATTGCTCGATGCACCATAGTTCTGATGCGCGCATCCATGGATGGTGGTTTTCAGTCAATTCAGGATTCAGTAAATAATTATCATGGTTTCCCATGATGATGGGAATTTGTAATTCCCTGATGCGTGCAATAACTTCACGCGGTTGTGGACCCAGACTGGCTACATCGCCCAAACATACGATCTGATCCACGTTTGATTTTTGTATGTCATCCAGCACAAGCTCGAGGGATTGGAGATTGCCGTGAATGTCAGAAATGAAGGCATAACGCATTATTTTTTTCCCTTCTGAAGGAGGATCCAAATCGCAACCGAATGAAAATGTAAAACCATTAAATTCTAAAACTTACCATTTCCTTCAGCACGTTCGGCAACACCGGAAGTTTACTACGTTCGATGAGGAATGTCGCCACTTCGGTGATTTCGCGGAAGGCGTAATGCTGGCTCAACGTCCCCTCAAGATAGCCTGCGCCGCTGGTCCCGCCCGTCCCTGCGCGGATGCCGATCATGCGCCTCACCATCGAAAAGTGGCGGTAACGCCAGCTGGATAGGAGTTCGTCGATCTCGGACAGCGTATTCAACAATTCGAACGGGAGCTGAAAGATCGGCAAGTCGCGATAAAGCGTAATGAACAGTGCGGCTTGCATCGCTTTGGCGGATAATCCTCCGCGCCCCTCTTTGAAAAATACCCTGTCGAACTCCGCCAACCTGTCACCTTCAGTTTCGGATAACCCCCCTTGATAAATGCTTCGATAATCGGACCAGAATTTGTCAACCTTTGCACCGCTTATTGAAGCATAATCTACCCAGTATTTTTCATCAAAGAAAGGGGTTCTTTCGAGCCATTTGATGATAAGTTCCTTCAATGTGCTTTCACTTTCAATCCGTGTTATATCCTGCATGTCCGCTTCCGATAAACTTCCGCGCCGCGTGTGCTTGTAATATTCCTTTTTATGGCGTTCATCCATCTTCAAACCGAGTTTCGCTTCGATCAGCCTGAACTGTTTGCTTTGAAATCCCGAAGCGGGCACAAGGTGATTTCTAAATTCAAGAAAATCGAGCGCGGTCATCGTTTCCAATACGCTTACTTGTTGATTGAGCAATTCGAGAATTTTTACGATCCGTTTAAGTTTCTGTACCGCATTGCTCATATCGGGAGAATTCTCGTTGATGCGATCCTGTAGAAAAATATTCCGCACCAGGTCCAACTCAAAGATGATCTGCTTGAACCACAACTCATACGCCTGATGGATGATGATGAACAACATCTCATCGTTGCCATCTTCCATCTTTTCAAAACTGCGCGGGTGCTGGCTGTTCAACAGCGTATCGAGTTCAATGTATTCGGAATAGTAGATGTCGGTCATGCGTTCCTCCTGGTCACTAAGTGACATTCACCTTTAATATGATTGCCACCTTGAGTATAATCCAGCACATGCTCAAAGCCCTTATCTTCGATTTCGACGGTCTTATCCTCGATACAGAAACCTCCGAGGCGGATGTGTGGGCTCAAATCTATGCCGAACATGGATTTGATTTTCCCTTTCTTGACTGGGTACAAACTGTTGGTGGATATGGCATCTCTAACTTTGATGCCGCCGATCACCTCTCGCTTCTTTCGCAGGGACAGCTGGACTCTGCTTCGATTCGTACACGCCACTCGAAGCAGAGTCTCGCGAACATCCACGCTCAGTCCACCCTGCCCGGTGTGATGGAAATGATCCGCGATGCGAAGGTGCATGGGTTGAAAATCGCCATTGCTTCCAGTTCTCCGCATTCCTGGGTGGACACTCATACAAAACGGCTTGGCATCTACAGTCATTTCGATAAGATCATCTGCTCCGATGATGTGGGTGTTGGCAGGACCAAGCCAAACCCGGATCTATTTCTAACAGCGCTGAATCAGTTACAAATCCAGAAGAATGAAGCGGTGGTCTTCGAGGATTCCCCGAATGGAGTGAAAGCGGCGCATCGAGCTGGTATCTTTGTGGTGGCTGTCCCGAACTCAGTTACATCCAAATTGAATATCGAGGGTGCAAATATTACCGCACGATCATTAGCCGAAATCCCTTTATCCGGTTTGCTTGATAAAGTACAATAGGAGACACTTTTATTCGGAGGGCTTTAACAATGACTGAAAAATTCAAATGGCAGACCTTGACGTCAAAATATGCTTACGCTGAAACATGGCGCAGTTTGTGGCAGGTGGCGAATTCGCTGATCCCGTTTTTGGTTTTGTGGTATCTAGCGTATCGCAGTCTGGAGGTTGGCTATTGGCTGACTCTTTTGCTGGTCGTCCCGGCTTCAGGATTCATGGTGCGGCTGTTCATCATCTTTCACGATTGCTGTCACGCTTCGTTTTTCAGGAGCGTGAAGGCGAACGACAGGCTGGGGTTGGTACTGGGCATCCTGGTGTTGACGCCGTTCTATGAATGGAGGCACTCTCATGTCATCCATCACGCCACAGCCGGTGACCTGGACCGCCGGGGTATCGGCGATGTGTATACGATGACGGTGGAGGAATATCTCGCTTCGCCCTGGTATAAGAAGGCTGGCTATCGTATTTTACGTAACCCGTTATTGTTGTTCACGATCAGTTCCTTCCTGGTGTTTGCTGTGTTCCACCGCTTCTGGGGACCGGCAGCAGGCAGGCGCGAGAAAAACAGCGTGATCTGGACCAACCTTGCCATTCTTGGGCTGGCAGGCTGGATCATGTTCGAGATCGGTTGGAAGGCGTTCCTGCTGGTTGAAATTCCGATTCTGTTGCTGGTTTGCTCGGCGGGTGTCTGGCTGTTCTACGTTCAACACAACTTTGACCCGTCCTACTGGGAGCGTCATACAGATTGGGAGTTCTTCCATGCCGGCATGGATGGCAGTTCGTTTTACAAGCTGCCGAAGGTATTGCAGTGGTTCACGGGCAACATCGGTTTCCATCACATCCATCATTTGAGCCCGAAGATCCCGAATTACAAACTGGAACAATGCCATAACGAGAATCCGCAATTCCAGATCGAGCCGCTGACGATCCGCAAGAGTTTGAAATCTCTTTTCTTCCGGTTGTG
>DATDAG010000046.1:0-3515 GCA_036525495.1 Anaerolineales bacterium | reverse complement strand
GAACTGACTCAACTTCTCTTGCGGGGCAGGAGTGTTATCCCAATCAAGAACAATATTGTCCCCGAAGAAACGCGGAACGATGTGAAGGTGAAAATGGAATACATCCTGTTGCCCAGCCCTGCCATTGGACTGTACCAGATTCATCCCATCACACTTGGAAACATCCCTGATATTACGTGCAATTTTGGCAGTGGATTGGAAGATCGCGCCAGCCAGTTCGCCATTGAGGTCAAAGATCGTTTCAACATGTTCGCGCGAAACAACTAGAACCTTATACAGGTTGGGTTGTTCCAGGCTGAGGAAAGCTACGACATGATCATCTTTATAAACGAATTGAGCGGGCAACTCTCCTGACAGGATGCGGCAAAAGACGCAATCAACCATGTCCATCTCCTTACTTTACAAAATGGCCGAACCAGACCTTGTAATCTGATCGCCCAGTGCAGCCCACGTCATCATAGACCTTTTTCTTGATACAACGAAATTCAGACATAGCCGCATCGAACAGCGCTTCAGAGAAGTTTTGCACGTGGGGCAATCCTTTCTCTGGATCTCCAGCCGAGACTGCTATCACTGCCGCTCCCGTCGGTTTCAACACACGTCGGACTTCCTTTACCGTTCGGCTGACATCGTCTTTGGCTGATTCGCCCACAAATTCATGCAGGAGCCCGAAACAGTAAACGCCGTCGAAATATATGTCAGTAAAGGGAAGCTTGCGTGAATCAGATTCAATCAGTGATATTCTGGAGTCTAGATCAGCGATGCGCTTTTGAGCAAGCAATAAGCCTGAGCGCGCAGCATCCAACCCGATCACTTGCGCCCCGGCTGTCGCAAGGTGCATAGAATCTCTTCCCGCGCCGCATCCCAGATCAAGGATGATGTGGGAATTGTTCTTGGCAAATATCTCGGCTGCCCGACGCACACAAGTCGACGGAGGAATCTCGACTAGTTTTGGGTCGTCCTGGTAAAACTGCTGCCAACGGGTCAAGTTTTGTTCGCTCATTTCTATCTCCAAGTATTTTTGCATTTGCGGGTTTCGATCATGTGAGCGATAATATCAACTGCGTTCGTGATCACCTCGCTTTGGATTTCTCCATAGGAATGGACAACAACAAACCATCATATGCAATCTCATATCCCTTTTGCTTCGCGTATGCAGATAACTCGTCATGGCTGGGGTTGCCCTCGTGGGCGATGTGCGTTGCAAAAACGCAGCCGCCTTCTTTCAAGATCCCTTCCTCCCGCATACGCCTGGTGTGTTCAGCGACCTGGCTTGCGCAAAGATGATCGCTTCCGGGTTCGTCCGGTCCGTACGTATGATCGAGAACAACCAAATCGAAGCATAATTCATGAACATGAAAAGCCTGCCAAGTTTCGTCCAGAAATTCCGCCGTATCGGTCCCGTAAAAGATGCTGCAACCATCTTTCTCAATGGCATACAGGGAGGCCCCGAAACTGTGGGCATGATTGGCCGGGATAGCCACAACACGATATTCGCCAACCATCATGGGTGTCAGTGGTTCGATGGTATGGATTGCCAGATTCAATTCCTGCTCTGCTTGTTTGTCGAGCAGGCTAAAGCTAGACAGATCCCGCAGAAAAGTCTGGTCTGCCCGTGTCAATGTTTGTGGGGATGCGTAAATATGCAGCCGCGGCGCGCCAACCACCCCAAAACCTGGGCTTCTTGAAAGTAAGTGGGATAGATCCATGTGATCCGCATGCGGGTGAGTTTGCAGGCAAAATTGCACGTTAGTTAGGGAAATGTTGTGCACTTGCGATGAAGTCATGATGTCTGGACCCAAGTCGAGCAGCAGATCGTCGTTGATGAGTGCGGCTGACCGCTTTCGCAAGTTTTTACCGCCCAGGTCGCGTGCTTTTTGGCAGTTGCTGCATTTGCAAAATGCTTCGGGAAATGCATTTGCCGCTGCTGTACCGAGAAATGTGAGTTTCATATTTTGCTCCTTAGCTTTCAAATCGCTATTCACATTATGTTTTATTCAATCCAATCAGTTGCAAATCCGTAAAACATCTCCACCCAGCCCTGTGCCCGACCAAACTCGCCATAGGATTCGCCAAAACGCAGGATGATCAGGTCTTTGGACGGTGAGATGTAGATGAACTGTCCGTGATTGCCCAATGCGATGAAGTCATAATTGTTTTCATCGCGTTTGATACCCCACCACATGTATTTGTAATAGCCTTTTCCATCTGTGAAGATGAAAGAATCGGGATAGTAATTCTCGTAATCAACGGATGTATCCGCTTGTGTGGCCTCGGCAACCCATTCTACTGGCACTACCTGGACCCCGTCCCTGTTTCCGTTATGGAGAAAGAGTCGTCCGAATTTGGCAAAGTCAATCGCACGTCCATTGATACCGCTTTCCATTTTCTCGAAGCCGCGCTCGTCCAGACTCCATGAACCGGGATACTCCGCGCCGATAGGCTTCCATATTTTCTCACCCAGGTAATTTGCAACAGACGTGCCTGTGGCGCGTTCGATGATCATACCCAACAACAAGGGATGGAAGTTGTTGTAAAGGAACTTCTCATTCGGCCCTCCAACAATGGATGTATCTTTCAATGCCAGTTGACGTAGGTCGGGGTAATAATATGTCTTCGCATCATCGCCGTTGACAAAGGGAAACTCTTTATACCTAATCCCCGATGACATCATCAATAAATCACGGATAGTTATGTTTGTGAACGAAGGATCATGTTCAAGCAATTCTGGCAAATAATCGGTAATTGGGTCATCCACACTGTGGATATGCCCTTCTGAGATGGCAATCCCAATCAATGCCGATGTGAAGGATTTCGCTGTAGAAAACGATGTGACAATCGAATCACGGCTGGCATCATTGAAGTATTGTTCATAGATGATGGCGTCATCTTGGATGACGATGAAGGCTTGCGTGCGGTTGTCTGCCAGGAACGAGTCAAAATCGTCTAAGACAGAATCAGCTTCAAACTGAGTCCGAACGCGGTCTTCATCCAAAGCAACAGGGAATGTAAAAGGGTTATCCGAGGGTTCAAGAATGCGTTCAGGGAACTTCTGATAATCGTACACATCCGCATCACCCCAACGAAGCAACCGATTGACATATTCAACAGGGAATGCAATGTAGGCATAGAGCAGGGCAATGCTGACGAAGGTAAGTAATCCTGCAAAAAAGTACTTTGCGAATCTTTTCATAATGATGTACTCCCATTTTAACTGAAGAGGACTTCTCAAGGATGCCCTGCCGAAGACAGCCTTGAGAAGTAAAGCTTACATCCTAAACCCTAACAGGTTCCAGTAATGCGTCCACCAGATACCTGCAAAGACCGCCAGGACGACCAGGGTGTAATACACCCGATGGGAAATCTTCCACCAGCCCTTGATCCAAGCCAGGGCGACGAAAACTGGCAGCGCCAGCGCCAGCAGTGCGGGCAGGTACATGCTCTGCAAGGCCTCAACCATTAACGGTGTAACGCCCCACACAAAATTGGGAATTCCGGCAACGGCGTCAATAGCG
>DATDAG010000045.1:0-4264 GCA_036525495.1 Anaerolineales bacterium | reverse complement strand
AGATTGGGCGGTCATCATCGCCGGTATGGCTGTGCTTGTTGGCATTATCAACCTTGTCTCTGTACAAATGGAAAAGGTCCGCACGAAACAAAAAGGCGGGATGTATGGAGGGTTACTGGTACTCTCCCTCGTAGTTACATTTGGACTGGGACTGGTCTTTGGACCGGAACATTCACTCATGCGTGTTGCGGTGGACGCGGTCATCGTTCCTGTCGAGGCGTCACTTCTGTCGCTCCTTGCCGTGACATTGGTCTATGCAAGCACCCGTCTCCTGCGCCGCCGCACAGATATGATGAGCGTACTCTTCCTTGTGACGGTTGTTCTCTTTCTGATCGCTGTCATGCCGACGCCGTTCGGTCCCATCCCGGTGGTGGATCAGTTGATCCTTGGGGTTGTGGGGATGATCTCACGCGGAGGCGCGCGCGGTCTCTTGATCGGTGTGGCTCTCGGAACATTGCTGACCGGTCTGCGCGTGCTGTTCGGGATAGATCGTCCATATGGGGGTAACTGATGGCAGATATCCGTTGCTCTCATTGCGGGAAGAACAATCCCGATTTCTTTGATGTCTGTCAGTTTTGCCAGTCGCCGTTGAAATCAGAATCCATGCTTCATATTGGGGATGAGCCGACCAAGATGGATACAGGTGAGTTGGAAGGTATCCTCCCGGATTGGTTGAAGGACGCGCGTGAACAGGGAAAGAACGAAGCCGCGGATGATCCCTTTAGGTCACAGACCCAGCCCAAAGTTCCGAAAGAGGAACCGCCTGATCTTTTAGCAGGTCTCATGTCGCAGGCTGATTCTGATGAAGACGAAGTCCCGGATTGGCTGGCAAGTATCAATCCGATCCAGGAAAAAGAACCCTCTCCCAAGCCATCCTCGACAGAGGAAGATGACTCGTCCGATTTCTTTGCCCAATTCAGACAACCTGAAGCGCAAGTTCCCCCACGTGCGGAGAACGAGACCGTGCAGGAGGATGTGCCAGCATCGATGGGCATGGATGAAAAACCTTCCGAACAAAAGGATGAATTGACCGATTGGTTCCCCCAGGCATCTGCCGAACCGGACGAGGCAGTCAGTTTGAATGATGTGAGCGAGCCAGCATCCGATGAAGGCAATTGGATGAAAAACATCGAGTCGTTTGATGCCCCTGCGCAGGAATCACCTGCGGAAAAAGAACCCGAAGATCTGAGCTGGCTCCATGACTTGGAATCTGCCTCAAAAGGAACAGGCGATCTTCCCGCGCCGCAACAGGATGCAGGTTTCGATTTTGCCCCTTCCTCATCCGGCGAAGATATGAGTTGGTTGGATAATCTGGGTGGCACTCCAACGTCGGCATTTGAAGAGCCGGCACCAACACAACCGCCCTCATCTGATGATGATCTGGATTGGCTGAATAAACTTGGCGACACCCCCGCTCCGGCATTTGAAGAGTCTGCACCAACACAACCGCCCTCATCTCGTGAAGACCTGGATTGGCTGAAAAACCTTGGAGGAACATCTACATCTGTACCTGCATTTGAAGGGTCTGAGCCATCGCAACCCTCATCTTCGCAGGAAGACCTGGATTGGTTTAACGATCTTGCCGGTACATCTGAACCTGAAACGAGTTTCACCGCGTTTACCGATCAGGATGAACCCCAAACTTCCGGAACACACGCAGACACTTCTTCGCAGCCTTTCCGCACGGCACCTCTCAACGAACTTCGCCGTGACAATGAAGTGACGGATACCACTCCCGACTGGTTGAAGAGTGCAATGGAAGAACCCTCCATGCCGCCTCCTGGCGCAGTTTCGATGGACTGGTTCGCGGAACATGACAAACATACGGATGCAGAATCTGAAGAGCAGGACGTTCCGACTCAACAAGAAGAACCCTTCGATCAAACTCAGGGCGAGCCTGCCTCTCCCCAATCAGCTTTTGACTTCTCTTCGGAAGATTCGTCCACCTCTGCCGCGCAGGATGTTGATTCACTCTTCGATGTGGAAATGCCCGATTGGCTTTCGCAAGAGTCTGAAGTTACTGAAGCATCCCAAGTTGGCGCCACATCTGCTCCTGTTGATGAATCCCTTGCGCCAGTTGAATTGCCTTCCTGGGTGCAAGCCATGCGCCCGGTCGACTCAGCGATCAGCGAGACACCCCCAGGCGGTACGGACCAGGTCACCGAGAGCGAAGGTCCACTTGCAGGGTTTAGAGGAGTCATCCCAGCCTCTCCCATTGGCTCTTCGCTCCGCCCGAAAGCCTTCTCATTGAAGTTGCATGTCACCGAAGAGCAACAGGCAGGCGCGTCTCTGCTCGAGCAGATCATCGCCAGTGAAACGACTGTGCAATCTCGCAAATCCGCTGGAATTGTCTCCTCGCAACGGATATTGCGTTGGTCATTATCCGGCCTGTTCCTGATCGTGCTGGGCATTGTGATAGGGCTTGGCTTGCAAACGATGCCCATTTATGCATCTGCGGCTGTGAACGAATTATCCAACCTTGTGACAGGTATACCGGACAGTTCCCCGGTGCTGGTTGTCATCGATTATGAGCCATCATTCTCAGGTGAAATGGAAGCCGCTGCGGGACCGTTGCTGGATCAACTGGCATTGACACGGCGTTCCACATTCACATTTATCTCCATGTCTCCCAATGGTTTTGCATTGGTGGACCGTTTGATGTTCAATACGAAGGTCAGCAGACCGGCGCCAGATGGACTTGGATACCAACTGAACACACAGTATTTCAATCTCGGTTTCCTGCCCGGCGGTTCTGCCGGTGTGCTTGGTTTCATCGAAGACCCCAAGGATGAATTTTCCAAATTCTCGGCTGTCGTCCTTATGACCGATAACGCTGAGACGGGCCGCGTATGGGTGGAGCAATTGGATTTTGCGAAAGGCAAATATCCGCAAATCGGCGGCAAACCACTGTTTGTGGTTTCCAGCGCGCAATCGGGGCCCATGCTACAACCGTATGTCTCTTCCGGTCAAGTGGATGTTATGATCAGCGGTCTCTACGATGCAGCAAAATACGAACTTGTGAATGTTTCCCGTCCGGGGAATGCGCGGGCGTATTGGGATGCTTTCGGGTTGGGGTTGATAATCGCAGTTTTCGCAATTATTTTGGGGAGCGTGTGGAGCGTGCTTGTACAGTTCCGTGAACAACGCGCAGAAGCGGAGCAGGGATAAGACATTATGTCCATCGAATTGATCTCTGCGTTAATCGGCCTCATCCTTACCTTGATGGTGTTCAGTTATCTCATCGGGGATAACCTGTTGTTCCGCGTTGCTGTTTATCTTTTCATCGGTGTCGCTTCCGGTTATGCCGCTACAATCGTGTGGCATTCTGTTTTGACCCCCAGACTGTTTGCACAGTTGGGAGACCCGAGCAGACTGGCATTGGCTATTGTGCCATTGTTGTTGTCCATCTCGTTGCTGGCAAAACTTTCCCCGCGCATTTCGTGGATCGGGAATTTCGCAATGGCGGTACTTGTCGGAGTAGGTGCAGCAACCGCTATCGGCGGGGCAGTGGTCGGGACGTTGATTCCCCAGGCTGAGGCGGCGATGGATGCGTTGAATTTCCGCACGGCTGGGACCAGTTCTGGAGCGGTTTTCTCGTTGATCGAGGGCATGGTCATGCTATCCGGCACGGTCCTGACGTTGGCTTATTTCCAGTTCGGAGCAAAACGCGCTGACGATGGTGTGGTCAAGAGGAATGTTGTCTTTGAATTTCTGGCATGGTTGGGGCAGATTTTCATCGCAGTCACTTTTGGCGTGTTGTTTGCCGGGGTCTACATGGCAGCATTGACTGCCATGATCGAACGACTCAGTTTCATTATTAATTTTGTGAAGTCGGTTTTAGGTTTTTAGCGTATGCCAACATCACTTGTCCAAAACGAATCCATTCTTGCCATCGAAGTTGGCACTGCGGTGACTCGCGCGGTGTTGTTCGACGTGGTCGAAGGGCAGTATCGTTTTATCGCATCGGGTAAGGCTCCTTCCACCGCCGAAGCCCCGTTTCTGGATATTGGCATCGGCGTGCGCGAGGCTATTGCTAGTTTGCAGGATGTAACCGGAAGTACCCTGCTGGGGCAGGATAACAACCTGATTGCTCCCTCCCAAGCCGACGGTTCCGGTGTGGACTCGGTGGTTGCCACCATTTCTGCGGGACCTATGGTGCGGACGGTGGTTGTTGGGTTGCTTTCTGATGTCTCGGTGCAGAGTGCGCGTCATCTGGCTGAATCTACATATGCACGCGTGGTGGATGCGCTCGATCTTTCAGACC
>DATDAG010000044.1:0-2349 GCA_036525495.1 Anaerolineales bacterium | reverse complement strand
AAATCCGGCTCATCAGGTCTTCACCATAAGAGACCTGGGGGTTCATCATTGATTCAGTGGACAGCAGTTTGCCGGTGCGTAAATCTGTCAGGTAGGCAGCCACTGTTGTACTTCCTACATCCACTGCCAGACCATAAATCCCATCCTGGTAACCGGGTTGAATGTCAATCACTTCCTGCTCGTTCCAGATCGTGACTGTCACTGCCCAGTGGCCGTCGCGGATGTTTTTCTGCAATTTTTGTAATGCAGATAAATCGATGGTCAGACCAGTCAGTCCCCATTGGTCTTCGATGGCATCTTGCAGTCGTCCCCAATCGCCTCGATGCTCTCCCAGCCTGGCCTGATCGACCTCAACGTAGACCTGGCGTACAGCTGGGTCTACCTCAATCACTCGCTCGGTGGCGGTCTTGCGGATGATTTGTTTGTGTGCCCGGCTTTCCTCGGGTATGGTGATTAGGAGATCGCCCTGTATCCTGGCCGCGCAGGACATGCGCAAATCCTGGATACCAAGTTCGTTCAATAGTTTAATTTCGTCTTCGGTGCTTGGGGTGACATGATCCTCCGCAGAACGGATTCCGTGTTTTTCAAAATAGCCGCTCTCTATCTTGACCAAGCATTTGTTGCATGTTTGCCGGCCAGCGCAAATACTCTCAATTTCCACCCCCAATTCCCGAGCAGCATTCAGCACGGTGATCCCCGCTTCAACAGGACCATGCCGTCCGGAAGGCATAAGGATGAGGGTGTAAAGTTTTTGCTCCTGGTCTCGGTCAATCACGCTGATCACCTTAATAGCTTGACTATTTCGCCTTTTTCATCTTCCGCAGTTTTTCAACAAGAGACTCGATATCGATTTCAGAAAATTCAGCTTCAATTTCAGCGACTACGAAAGCCGCAACATCTTTTGCGCTGCCTTCTTTTTCCTGTGCGGGGTGCCAAATAAAACCATCAGTATAGTCATCGGTACTGATCAATTTTGCCGCCATAGCCACCTCGTCGATAGCGAGTTGAAACCGGTCAGATAGCTGCAGGCTGGCGCGGCCGTTTTCATCCTCTGACCGGACCTGGGTCGGAATATCATACCAATAAAGCACTTTGTACTTCGCCATTCGTTTCTCCTTGCTTAGGCTTTTAACTTCTTCATGCCTGGGTCAAATAGTGGGTCATTGTCGACGTGTGCGGTGAATCGCTCCCCAAAATACTCGATCTCTACCCGGGGCCCCTTTCGTGCATATTGAGCAGGCAGGTAGCCGTAGGCGATATGCTTTCCGACACTGTAGCCATAGTTGGCACTGGTGACATAGCCGATACATTTGTCGCCAGTGAAAATTGGTTCCTTCCCTAAGGCTGTGCCTTCATCTAATGTCAGGCAGCATAGCATTTTATCAACCCCAGATTGTTTTATCTTTAGGAAGGCTTCTCGCCCGAGAAAATCTCCCTGTTCCAGGTTGACAGCCCAACCCAGCCCGGCTTCGAGTGGATTGTATTCAACATGGAGCTCATTACCCAAGGCGCGGTATCCTTTTTCCAACCGCAGTGAGTCGAACGCTCCCATTCCTGCGGCAACAATCTGGTTCTCTTGTCCCGCATTCCAGAGGATATCCCATAAACGTTGCCCAAACTCGGTGGGGGCATAAATTTCCCAGCCCAATTCTCCAACATACGAAAGACGAAAAGCCAGGGCAGGGATAGCCTCGAGCATCAGCTCTTGAGCAGTGAAATAAGGAAAAGCATGATTTGAGACATCCTGTTCCGCAACAGACTCCAGCACCTGGCGAGCTTTGGGCCCCCACAGCCCGATAGCCGTGTACCTGGAAGAAATATCTGCAATATGGACACTCCCATCTTTGGGGGCGTGCTGGTTGACCCAGTCCAGATCAATCATCCCGCTGCCGCCGCCAGTCAACAGCCAGAAACGATCCTCTGCCAGTCGGGTTACGGTCAGGTCACTTTTTATGCCTCCACTTTCTGTCAGCAAGGATGTATAAACCACTTTGCCCAAATCCTTGGCAACCTGATTGGCTGTGAGGTATTCCAAATAATCTGCTGCACCTGGCCCAGAGACTTCAATCTTAAAGAAGGAGCTAAGTTCAAACAAACCCACATTCTCACGGGTTGCCAGGTGTTCAACCCCTTGCAATGGCGACCAATACATTGCTTCCCAGCCTTCCCTTTCCGGGATTTGTTGGCGGTATTTTTCCAATAGCCTGCGGTTGCTCTCGTACCATTGAGGGCGCTCCCAGCCCACACTCTGGAAGAAATGTCCGCCTAACTGCGTCAAGCGGCTGTGATAAGGTGCCAACCGGACATCGCGGGTGTGTTCCATTTGCTGCAATGGGTGGATGATATCGT
>DATDAG010000043.1:0-9511 GCA_036525495.1 Anaerolineales bacterium | reverse complement strand
TATCCGTCGGCTTCAACTGGAATTTCTCGGGCTTGCGACCACGCATGGTTGATCTCCTCTTTTCAGCGGATGACCAACGCTACCATGTTCAGCCAGTCCAGGCAAGGAATTTCGTGCATTATTTATCCAACAAACCACTAGCGGAACAGGCGTTGGTAGGTTACACGTTGGAACGTTTCAGGTTTGATGGCGCAAAGAAGTTGAGTGATAAAGAAGTGGCGACTCTTCACGCGAAAGAGGCGTTGAGGTTGGCGACGTGCGACGGTCCGCCGTATTATTACAAGGTGGCGTATGGGGAAGCGGAGATGTTATTGGAGAAATTGAAATAGCCCCTCCCCGGCCCTCCCCAAATACTCGATATAAATTTCAGTTGTTATCTATACTATCTCTTGAGTATTTGGGGAGGGTGCCCGAAGGGCGGGTGGGGCAAACCTGCCAACTTCAACTTGTGGTCTCGATACGACCTGCAACGATCACGCAGTTCTACTCGACCACCGTTTGCATCACCCCTCCGCCACCACCCATCGATCCCGTCCATTGTTCTTTGCCTGGTAGAGCGCTTCATCCGCGCGGTGGAGGAATCCCTCCCAGGTCTCCTGTCCCACCCGGAATTGCGCGATCCCGATGCTGATGGTCACGGACAATACCTTGTTGTTCGCTTCGATCTGTGTGTTCCGGACCTGCTGGCACAAACGTGATGCCTGTTCCGCGGCGGCTTTTGCTGTGCTGTTCGGCAGGACGATCAAGAATTCCTCTCCCCCGTAACGCCCGATCACATCGGGATGCCGTATCTGTTCCCTCAACCGCGCTGCGACGCTTCGAAGCGTTTCGTCCCCGGTGGTGTGCCCATAGACGTCATTGACCTTTTTGAAGTGGTCGATATCCAAAATGGAAATCGAGAGGGGCGTGCCATAGCGGTTGGATCGGATGACCTCCTCCTGCAATTCCACGATGATCTTGCGGCGGTTCGGGAGAAAGGTCAAAACATCAACGTTCGCCAGTTCATTTGCCTGCACAAGGATGGACTTGACCTCGATCTCCCTGATCTCCAGCGCGCGCTTTGTCTTCTGGTATTCAACTTCCAGTTTCTGGAAGTCTTCCAAAAGTTTCTGATATTTTTTGCTTAAGCCTTTTTCAACGGGCACCACGCCTCCCAAATTGACGTTCCAGCATATCCACCGACAAATGGATCATGGTCGGTCTCCCGTGCGGACAGGTGTGCGGTGAGTCGCAGGCTTCCAGGTCGGTGAGCAGGGCGCGCTGTTCCTCGCTGGTCAACGCCTGCCCGCCCTTGACCGCCATCCTTTTGCAGACGCGTGCAGCGAGTCTCGCCTCGACCTCATCCTGCAACGGCGTCTCATCCTCCTCAAAATCCTCGACCAATGCCCGCAATGCAAAAGCGGGATTGCTTCCCGTGAACAACGTAGGCATCGCTCTCACCTGGAATGTGTTCGGTCCAAATTCCTCCACGTCGAAGCCGAAATGTTTCAATACAGATAACAGCTCTGTCAGTAACTTTGCGGATTGCGGCGGCACGGTCACCACTTCGGGATTCAATAATGCCTGCGATGGGATCTTCTTCATCTCATGCTGGGACATCAGCTTCTCGAACAAAACACGTTCATGCGCGGCGTGCTGGTCAATGAGATAAAGTCCATCGGGACCTTCCGCCACAAGATACGTTGCACCGATCTGACCGATCAGCCTCATTAACGGGATGCGTTCAAACGATCCCTGCTCACCACCTTCTGCCTTCTGCAATCTGTTTTCTGTGTCTTGCTTACTTTCCCCTTCCCACTTTCCACTACCCACTACTTCATCATGCCCGATCGCCCAATCCAACCCCACCGATGAACTTGACTCGGAAGGCACCGTCCGCGTCGTCCCCCACAGACTCGGCGCTACGTTGGGCACAGGCGAATACGCCAATAATGCTTTGCGAGTGGAGCGTTGAACAAAACTGAATATTTTGTCCTGGTCCCTGAACCGTACTTCGGCTTTGGCAGGATGCACGTTCACATCCACAGCCTGCGGGTCTATTTCGAGAAACAATGCAGACATTGGATAACGTCCCACCATCAGCATGGTGTGATATGCCTGCAACAAGGCAGTGTTGAGCGAGACTTCGTGCACCCAACGACCGTTGATAAAGAACGTGATCTCTTTTCGATTTGAGCGTGTTAATGATGTGGGGCTGATAAAACCGGTTAACCGATAACCCTCTTCCTCAGCCATCACTTCGAGCATCTGCTTTGCCACATCCACGCCGTAGAGTGCGGCAAGGATCGAGCGACGGTCGTCATCGCCCGCTGTTTGCAGAGTCGTTTTATTGCCTTCGGATAATTTGAATCGTTTATCGGGATATGCCAGCGCATAACGGGTAACCAGAGAATCGATTGTTCTTCGTTCTGTGACATCCGTCTTCAAAAATTTCAAACGCGCAGGGACGTTGTAGAAGAGATCTTCCACCCGCACGGTTGTCCCCACCGTGGTACCGATCTTGGTCAGTTTGCCTGATGTCCCGCCCTCCACTTTGACGCGCGCGCCTTCCTTTTCCTTTTTCACGCGCGAGGTGATCGTCATGCGCGAAACGGAACCGATCGAAGCCAGCGCCTCTCCGCGGAATCCAAGCGTCAGGATGGAAAAAAGATCATCGGAGCGGATCAGTTTCGAGGTCGCATGACGCGAGACAGCCAATTCCAATTCAGCCGATGGAATCCCGCCTCCGTCGTCCGCGACTTCGATCACCTTCTTCCCCGCGTCCTCGATTGAGATTGTGATCGTCTTCGCACCTGCGTCCAAAGAGTTCTCCAGCAACTCCTTCACGACCGATGCAGGACGCTCGACAACTTCACCTGCGGCGATCTGCGACGCGACCTCGGGGGCAAGCAAACGGATGGGCATGGAGAGATTATACTCGTCCTTGCTTGTTACAATCCACAGCGAAAAATGCACGGGTATTATATAATCGCCCAATGCGATTTTCAACTATTTTCTTCGATCTCGACGACACACTGTACCCGAACTCTACGGGTTTGTGGACCGCCATCAAGGAGCGCATGACCCTCTACATGAGCGAACGCATGGGTCTCCCCGAAAATGACGTCCCCGCTTTGCGCGAGCAGTATTTCAAAATGTACGGCACCACCCTGCGCGGATTGCAGGCGCGTCATAACGTGGATGCGCAGGATTACCTGGCTTATGTGCATGACCTGCCGCTAGAGGACTACCTGACTCCCGATCCGCTTCAACGCCAGATCATCGCTTCGCTCCCGACCCGCAACCTGATCTTTACCAACGCAGACGTTCACCACGCCCGACGTGTCCTCTCCGTCCTGCAATTGGACGATCTCTTCGAGACCATCATCGACGTGAACGAAGTCGCGCCCTACTGCAAGCCGATGCCTGAATCCTTCGCTATCGCGCAGGACCTTGCCGACGAACCCGACCCGCGCAGATGCGTGATGATAGACGACATCTCGCGCACAACCCGTGCCGCATTGGAGGTTGGCATGGCGAGCATCCTATACGGAACCGAAGAACCCACCGAAGATGCCAGCGGAGTTTTTGTTGACTGGAATCATCTGCCGGTCTTGCTGGATGTGTAGGCGCAGCATGATGTGTTTCAATTGAAATGGAACACACTTAGATCATTCAATTGGAGCATACATGACCCTCCCCACAAAGATCACCGTCATCGGCGCAGGCTCGGCATCGTTTGGCGAGAACACATTGTCTGCCATCATGCGCTCGCAAAAACTCAAAGGCTCGGCGCTCGCGCTTGTAGACCGCAACTCCGGAACGCTGGATATTGTCCATCGTCTGGCAAACAGACTCAATCGTGAGTGGGACGCACAGTTCAACATCACGGCACATACAGATCATAAGGATGCACTGCCCGATAGTCAGTTCGTGGTCAACGCCATTGAGGTCGGTGCGCGCGAAAATTTATGGCAGCGTGATTTCGAAATTCCCCTTAAATACGGCGTGCGCCAGCCCTATGCAGAGAACGGCGGACCCGGCGGCTTTGCACACGCGGCGCGCAACATCGGTCCTATCCTGCAGATCGCGCACGATATGGAACAAGCATGCCCCGATGCCTGGTTCGTCAACTTCACCAACCCGATGTTCCGTATCTGCGACGCGGTCAATCGTTACAGCAATATAAAAGCGGTTGGTTTGTGTCATCAAATATTTCAAGGCTACATGATGGTCGGTGTTGCGCTTGCAAAGGATTTGGGCATCGAAATCCCCGAGGGGCTCACCGGTATGCACGCGGCAGTGGACCAGCATCCGCTTCAGCATCGCGTCAAGGAACAGATCGTACCTCTTGTTGATATTCGCGCGGCAGGATTGAATCACTTCACATGGATATTATCGATTCATGACCGGCGTACCGGCGAGGACTTGTATCCCCTCTTTAAAAAACGCTTCTTCGAACTGGATACAAAATTTGAACCGCTGACGAGGCATATTTTCTCAGCCTTTGGCTTGTTTCCTGTCCCTGGCGATACACACCTGTGCGAGTATCTTCCGTGGATGAGTGATCCTGCCACCAAACCCTGGGAGAGATACAACATCCGTTTATACGATTGGGATTTGTTTGCTGCTGTGCGCGAGTTTGAACTCCATCGTCTGAATGAGATGGCGAACGGAGATGCATCCATCGAAGCATTGCTCGATACCGATTCGGAAGGCGCGCTCGAAATGATCGAGAACGTCGCGGGCGCAGGGACTCATTATCACCTCGCGGCAAATCTTCCGAATGCCGGGCAGATCTCCAACCTGCCGTTGGGCGCTATCATTGAAACCCCCGTGCATGTGGATGGTGCGGGAATTCACCCTGTCCACGTGGGCGCGTTGCCTGAACCCATTGCTGAACTCCTGCGGCGTGAGATTACTGTAGCGCAGTTATGCGTGAACGCGGCTGTGGAAGGCTCACGCGAAAAGGCATTGCAATGTCTGTTACTCGACCCGGTCATTACAGATATTGGTACTGCCCAAAAGATATTGGACGATTATCTGACCGAATACAGGGAATACCTCCCGCAGTTTTGGAAGTAGCCCTCACCCTGACCCTCTCCCAAAGGGAGAGGGGACAATTATGAAAATCATCACTCCTCGACCCACTGACGAGAAATTTAGCCATCAAGCCGCGCGATTGATGGTGGATGCTTTCCGCGTACACTGGTCCAACTCATGGACAACGCTTGAAGATGGTATGGAAGAAATCAGCGAGATGTTCGAGGATGAACGCATCTTCCGCGCGGCAGTGGATGATGATGGCAATGTTCTCGGTATCATCGGTGGGATTCCGCAATATGATGGTCATGTATGGGAATTGCACCCGCTTGCGGTACAGCCGTCCATGCAGGGACAAGGCATTGGCAATGAATTGGTCAAGGATTTTGAGGAGCAAGTCAAGTTGAAGGGAGGGATCACGATCATGCTTGGCACAGACGATGAGGACGATATGACTTCATTATCGACTGTTGATCTCTATGAAGATACGTGGGGAAAGATTCAAAACATCCGCAATATTAAGGGACATCCTTATGAGTTCTATCAAAAGATGGGATTTGTCATTACCGGCGTTGTCCCCGATGCAAATGGGATGGGCAAGCCTGATATCTTGATGTCGAAAAGGGTGGGCTGACGTCAATGCGTCTCTGTAACCTTGGTGATGCTGCGCGGGGCTTCGGTATCGTAGCCTTTGACCTGCGTGAGGTGGCAGGCGAATAATTGAGCGGGGATAATGCCCACAAGCGGGGTCAGCCATTCGGGAATCTGAGGCGGAAGTTGGATCGGAGATTGCGCCAACGCGAGCGAGTCCACATCGTCTGAGATGATGACCAGTTCGGCTTCCTTATCCTTTCGCAAACGGGTCAGCATTTCCTTCATCGAATTATGCACTTTGCCCTTCGGCGCGATGGAAAGGACAGGGAATCCGCCTTCGACCATCGCAATGGGACCGTGTTGAAAATCGGCGGATGAATACGGTTCGGCGATGATGTAGGTGAGTTCCTTGAGTTTGAGCGCCCATTCGAAGGCGGTGGCGTAATTGAAACCACGCCCGAGCACAACACATTGATCCATGTAACGGTAGCGCTGTGTCATTTGAGCGATCAGCTCATCGAGTTTGAGAACGTAACGAGCCCACTCGGGAACGGATGCAAGCTGCCGCCACTGTTCATCTGACCTGGATAACGCGGCGGAGAGCATGGCGATTGACATGAGTTCGGTCGTATAGGTCTTGGTCGCGGCAACAGCTTTTTCTGGTCCCGCCTGGATGTCCAGCACAAAGTCCGCCACTTTGGCAAGCGGCGAATCAGGGACGTTGGTGATCGCAAGTGTAAGGCAGTTCTGCCTGCGGCCCTCTTTTAGCACACTCACAATATCTGGTGATTGCCCCGACTGCGACACACCAACGACCAGTGCATTCTGCAAACGAGGCGGGCTTTGATAATATGTGAACAAGGAGGGCGTTGCCAGCGCCATGGGGAGTTGATTATGCGCGCCCCAAAGATAATTTGCATATCTTCCCGCGTTATCCGACGTGCCGCGCGCCGCGAGGAACGCGTATTGCACATCCCGCGCCTGGATCGCCTTCGCGATATTGCGCACGGTTTGTTTTTGCTTGTCCAACAATGAAGCAAGCCGTTCTGGTTGTTCAAATATTTCTGAATGAAGTGTCATGTTGTTCGCTTGATCGCTTTGTGTCAGGTGCCATGCTATCCTGTTTCGATCAGAACGCGTTCCAGCAGGTCACTGACTTTGAGTGTATTTTGCATCTTTGCATTGCCATAAACCTTATGCGCTAGTTCTTCGCCCAATGTTTTGCCTGCCAATGATCCTGATTCGATTACATCATCTTCCCAGACCACCCAGGCTTCGGCGGTGGGGTAGAGACCAGGGCGCAGTTTCTTGCCGCCCCAGACGTAGTCACGGTAAGTGGGTGTCAGCTTGAGGAATGTGTTGAGACGGATCATAAGTATGATTGTAATGGGGATTGAGCGTGTGTAAAAGACTGCTATGAGTCCTGAAGTGTTGTTTGCCATCTAGCAGGCTGTCGGAGAGAAGGAATCTTGGGTGAAAATACCAGTTAAAGTCACCAAGAGTGTAGAGGGGAAGAGCCTCGTTTTGCCACATTTTTTGTGTATGTGGCGGTATGCGTTTTAGGGCTTCCCCTATTTTTTGAGAAGATACGAAAAATGGACAATTTGGGGTAAAATCCAACCCATGCCAAAGCAACCTGCAAAACAACGTATCATATTGGTAGATGACCATGAGGTCGTCCGGCTGGGATTGAAGTCTTTATTGGAGCGTCATTCGCAGTTCGATGTGATTGGCGAGGCGTCATCTGCGCGTGAGGTGCTCGAGAAGACGGAGTCGCTTAAGCCTGATGTTGTGGTGATGGATATCCGCCTGCCCGGTACGTCTGGGATCGAAGCGTGCGAACAGATCGTGGAAAAATACCCGAACGTAAAAGTCATCATGCTTACCTCGTATGCCGAGGATGAGATGCTGTTCTCCGCCATCCGCGCCGGTGCTTCGGGCTATATCCTGAAGCAGATCGGCAGTGATGATTTGATAAAGGCGCTCGAAGCGGTCTCACGCGGCGAAGCGTTGCTCGACCCGGCGGTCACACAACGTGTTTTCCAGCAGGTGCGCCGCGCAGTGAAGGAGGAGGAGGCATCTGCCTTCCAGCATTTGAGCCAGCAGGAGAAGCATGTGTTGATCCTGGTTTCGGAGGGCAAGACCAACCGTGAGATCGCCAAGCAGTTATTTTTAGGTGAGGGTACCGTCCGCAATTATGTGTCGAGCATTCTTTCGAAATTGGGTGTGAACAACCGCGCCGAAGCTGCCGCCTATGCAGTGGAACATAACCTGCGCGAATATATTTCAACATAAACGTGGAATACATACCCGTTCCGGGCGTACTATAATCACGGAGTCACGGATCAGTGGCTCCGTTTTTGTTTAAGAGGTGAACATGGATCTATCAACCGAACTCACAGATGGGGTCGTTCTTCTTCGTCCCTTCCGGATGGATGATGTGGAAAAGGTATTTGAGTCTGTACGTGAATCGTTGACCGAACTCAAGCCATGGATGAGTTGGGCGCATGACGGGTACACGCTACAGGAGACGGAGGATTACGTCCGCATCACGCGCGCCCGCTGGGAGGAGAACACGCTTTTTGCTTTTGCCATCACGGATGCAAATACCGGCGGGATACTCGGCGGCTGCGGTTTGAGCCAGAAACATCCTGTCTACCACTTTTGCAATCTGGGATATTGGGTACGTTCGTCGCGTCATGGGCAGGGCATCGCGGGACGCGCCGCGAAACTGATTGCCCGGTTTGGTTTTGAACAGGCTGGATTGATACGCGCCGAGATCGTGATGGCGGTGCCGAACGAAAAGAGCAGGCGCGTGGCGGAGAAGTCCGGCGCGCATTACGAGGGTATTTTGTTAAATCGAATGGTAGTGAGGGAATCCATCTACGATGCGCACATGTACTCGCTTCTCCCATCCGACTTTGGTCTGGTGGCGCGACTATGAACATGATCCACAGGGACGTATTGATCGGCCAACTCCTCGACCTCGGTTTTATGCCCGGGAGTGTCCTTCTCGTCCATACGGCGTTTTCAAAAATGAAACCGATTGAGGGGGGACCAATTGGCTTGATCTCAGCATTACACTCCGCTCTTGGGCTTGAAGGAACGCTGGTCATGCCAAGCATGGGTTATGAAGATGACCATCCCTTCGATAAAACAGAACATCACTGCGCCGAAATGGGAATTGTGGCAGACACTTTTTGGAGATTACCTGGCGTTTCACGAAGCGACAACAACCATGCCTTTGCAGCGGTGGGTCCATCGGCTGAAAAGATACTCGCCCCGCATCCGATTGATATTCCGCATGGGCTGGACAGTCCCGTTGGCAGGGTCTATGAACTGGATGGATATATTCTTCTCCTGGGTGTCGAACACACATCGAATACGACCATCCACTTAAGCGAGAACATGGCAGGAGTTCGATACAGGCGCGATAAATATCTGACGATCCTGAAAGACGGAAAGCCAAACCGATTTGAATACAGCGAGATTGACCACTGCTGCCAGAACTTCTCATTGGTAGATGATTGGCTCGATGAACAAGGACTGCAAAGACGCGGTAAGGTAGGACATGCAGAAGCGCGACTCGTCCGCTCACGGGATATTGTGGAAGTTGTGACCGAACGCTTGCAGGAAAACGAAACGATATTCCTCCATCCGCCAGGTGTGGATGAGGAGTGTGATGAAGCGCGGGCAAGCCTTGAAAATTAATGCCTGATTTTTTACCGCGGGGGATTGAATAGTTTAACAATCATTACTCGACTTTTGCAGTGCCAAAACCACAATAGAAAACGGCACTAAATGGCCGCAAAAGAACAATTTTCACTGACCTCTGGCAATAATCAACCATCCCTTACTCTGCGAACAAAGAGTAAGATTGTTTGCCCGCCACCCA
>DATDAG010000042.1:0-2467 GCA_036525495.1 Anaerolineales bacterium | reverse complement strand
GGGCAGGGATATTCTGGAGCAAAGTCTGTTTTGGATCCTTTCAGGGAGTGCATGGCCGGGCTGTTTGATCATCGTCGAACAGGGAGCGAACCCCAATGTAGCGAAAATGTTGAAGCGCGTGCAGGAAATTGGGGTTCGCGTCAAACGTATCCTTTCGAGCCAACAAGGACGATCGGCAGGCATTAATCGAGGACTCGAACAAGTGGACACAAAATTCGTTGCCATCACAGATGACGATTGTTTTGTCGAGGAGGAATGGCTGGTTAATATGGCGGGCAGGCTTCGGCTGAGCCCCGATTTGGTGATCACGGGGCGCGTGGAAGCCGCAGGCGAGGATGTGGTCGTGGTTGTGACGTCCACCATACCATCCGTCCAGACCCGTCCGAGACTCAAATTCGATTCGATGTCTGGCGGCAATATGGGGACTTCGCTGGATGTGTTCAGGAAGGTGGGACTGTTCGAGGAAGACCCTGTGATGGCAACTGCCGAGGACGCCGAATTTGCGTACCGCGCGTTGCGCAAGGGCGTTTCGTTGCGATATGAGCCTGACGTGATGGTGGCGCATTATGGCTGGCGCGATGAAAGCAGGCGCGTCGAGCAGTATCGGCATTACGCGTTGAGTCACGGCGGATTTTATGGAAAATATTTGCGGCGCGGCGACCTGTTCATCCTAGCGCGTGCGGTTGGACATTTCATGCGCGCATTACGCCGATGGGTGCGAGGAAAAATTATGGGCGATGCAGAACTGGCTTTACTCGGGCGCGCGTATTGCATGAATTTATTGCCTGGCATTCGGGCGGGCTTGCGCTCGAACGTTCACCCAGGGGTATTGAATTGATCGAAGAACGACCGATGCGCGCGGCGGGCATCGCCATGGTGTGGAAACTCGTCCAGATGGGCGGGGTCAAAGTTATCTACATGGTACGCCTGTTTGTGCTGGCAATCCTACTGTCACCTGCCGATTTTGGCTTGGTGGCAATCGCCACCTCAGCAACAGGCTTTTTGCTTGGTTTGACAAACGTCGGTCTGATCCCTGCGGTGGTGCAGGCGAAGGATGTGGATGACGAGAAATACGCCGCCGCCTGGACATTCGATGTATCGCGTTCATTCATCGTCGCTGCGCTGACGATCATCTTTGCGCCCGTGATCGCGGATATTTTCGCGGAACCGATGGCGATTCCCATCATCCAGGCGCTTGCATTGCGCCCATTAATCGAGTCGCTGATGAGCATCAAGGTCGCGGCTTTGAACCGCAACCTGACATTCCGCCCGCTGGCATATTTGAGGATTGTGGAGGCAATATTCAATGCGGTCATATCCATTGCGTTTGCCAAATCAGCAGGAGTGTGGGCGCTGGTGTATGGTCCCATTGCGGGAGCGCTTGCGATGATTACTGCATCCTACATCCTAGCTCCCTACCGTCCGCGTATTTCATTCAACTGGAGCGCGGTTAAGCCATTGATGACTTTTGGCGGCTGGATTCTGGCGACGAGTCTCGTGGCGATGGCGGGCAATTATGGGTTGAGGATTGTTATTTCCCGTCAACTGGGATCAGACGCTTTAGGTCTGTATTTCATTGCAGCGCAGCTGGCGTATCTGCCAAGCGAGGTGGCGAACGAGGCGGTGGGGGCGGTGGCGTTCCCATTGTTTGCTCGTTTGCAAGATAGCGTTACACAGGCGACGCGGGTGTTCCGCACCTTGTACAGCGGGCTGACAGCGGTCTTGTACCCCGCCTGTGCCTTGCTCATTGTCCTCGCACCGACCCTGATTCACGATGTCTTGGGACCCGAATGGTCGGGAACAGATGATGTGATCCGCGTCCTCTCGCTGGTCGTGATGATAGGCATCTTTGGGGAGGTGGCGGTTTCGGTTTTCAAAGGGTTCGGTCAACCCTATAGGATCACCATGTTGGAAGTGATCCAATCAACGGTCACCATAACCTCCGTATGGTTTCTGACAAGTCGCTTTGGGTTGGTAGGAGCGGCTTTGGCAAGAGTACCTGCCATATGCCTCTCCCAGTTATTGTGCATACGTTCCATCTTGACTCTTCTCGATCACCCGTTTCGGGGATTACGGAATACCATCTTAGCTATCCTGGCGGCAACGGTTATTGGCACAGTGGTTGCAATGACAGTCAGCAACTTTGTACCGGGAGTAATGGGCTTGATCGTTGCGGTTGTATTAAGCGCATTGTCTACTATATCATTTTTATGGGTCGCAGATCGTTATTATAGGCTTGGGTTTGTCCATGACCTTGCTTTGGTTTTTCCCCAATTTGCGGCTTATGTCGGTCTTGTGCCAACAGAAACTAAATAAATACGACCTTTAGCAGTTTTCCTGCCCATGTCTTCGAAACCTCTTGTGTCTATAATCATCATCTTCTTAAATGCAGAAAAGTTTCTGGGGGAAGCTGTTGAAAGCGTGCTGGCTCAAACTTTTGAACATTGGGAATTGTTTCTTGTCGATG
>DATDAG010000041.1:0-12265 GCA_036525495.1 Anaerolineales bacterium | reverse complement strand
CGGCTCGACGCTGGGAACGACGCGTCACACCCCCAAGGGACGCGACCTGTATGCCATCGCGCGTGTCATCGAAGACCATCACATCGACGCGCTCCTGATCATCGGCGGCTGGACCGCTTATGAGACCTGCTTCAACATGTTGAAAGAGCGACCGAATTTCCCATCGTTCAATATCCCGATGATCTGCCTGCCAGCCTCCATCAATAATAACCTGCCTGGCTCCGAATTCAGCATTGGCGCGGATACAGCACTGAACAGCATCGTGGACGCGGTGGACAAGATCAAGCAATCGGCGGTGGCGACCCGCCGTTGTTTCGTTGTGGAAGTGATGGGACATTATTGCGGATATCTCGCCCTCATGGGCGGGATCGCCACCGGCGCAGAACGCGTATATTTGCATGAAGAGGGAGTCAAACTGCGCGACCTGCAAGTTGATGTTGAGAAACTGCTCAGCGGGTTCAATTCCGGCAAGCGGCTGGGTTTGATGATCCGCAATGAGTATGCCAACCAGGTGTACACAACCGAGTTCATGTGCTCGCTCTTCGAGGAGGAGGGCAGGGACGTGTTCGACGTGCGACCCGCCATCCTGGGGCATTTACAGCAGGGCGGCGATCCATCCCCGTTCGACCGCATCCAGGCGACGCGCCTCTCCGGCATGTGCCTCGATTATCTGATCGAGCAGTGTGATAAGGGCGGACACGACAGTGCCTTCATCGGCATGGAAAATGGGCAGATCCGATTCCACGACGTGCGCGACTTCGACCGCATGATAGACTCCGAATACTTTCGCCCGAAGGCTCAATGGTGGCTGGAATTGAAAAGTATTGCCAGCTTGCTCGCAAAATCGGGACCGACTGCCGAATAACGAACTAGTCTGCTACTCTGCTGTCAGTCCCCCGTCCACAGCCAGCGCCGTGCCTGTGATGAAACTTGCATCATCGCTGGCGAGGAACAGTATGGATCGCGCTATTTCTTCCGGCTGTGCGATGCGTCCCATCGGATGTTTCTCCGCCCATAATCTTCTCGCTTCATCCACATCCCCATACTTTTCCCACGCGGCGTGGATCATCTCCGTATCCACACTGCCTGGGCAAACCGCGTTCACACGCACGCTCTCTCGCGCATGATCGAGCGCCATCGAACGCGTCAGGTTGATGATCGCGGCTTTCGATGCCGCATACGCCGATGCGCCGCGAAACCCCACCAGCCCAACATACGACGACAAATTCACAACACATCCCTTCCGCTCGCGCAACGCAGGCATCGCATACTTGCACATCAAAAACGTCCCCTTCACGTTCACATCGAACGTGGCACCCCATTCATCTTCCGTCGTCTGTTCGACTGTCCGGTTGCGAAAAATGATCCCCGCGCAATTGACCAGAATATCCAATCCGCCAAACTCACGGATGGATTCCTCCACCGCACGCTGGCAGTCCTCCGCGTTTGTGACATCCCCCTGAATGAACTTTGCGCCGGAAATGGAACCCGCTTCCATCTCCCCCTTTGCCTGATCCCGCGCAAACAGCATAACTTTCGCCCCTTCCTGCGCGAATAACTGCGCTGTTGCCAGCCCAATCCCGCGGTTCCCGCCCGTGATCAACGCCACACGATTCGATAAACGCATGATGCCTCCTTCATGATGATTGAAATGTTCTTACGCATGGGAAATATCTACGATTGGGTTTTGGCATAAATCATGGAATAATTGTAAAGTAAAATCTAAAGCAAAGAGGCAATTGTGAATCGAAACCGATGGATTATTGTGGGGATTATGATTACAGCACTTCTTGTTGTCGGGATCATGCTCCTGAGAGATCGTCCCAAAGGCCCGGTGGATGTCGTCCAAGACGCTCCTGTTTCCGGGCTGGCATACTGTAGCGAAGAGCAGGTCAGACCCTGTGTCGTTTCCTTCGGAATTGACGCAGATGGCGCCATGCTGGTCAACCTTCTGCTCCCCGATCTTTCCTTCCATCCTTTTTTTCTGAAGATCGTTCGAGACAATGTTGATATCAATTACACATGCCTGAGGGTTGGGGCGAGTCCGAACAATGCCTATTGCATGGGTGAAAAATTGCCGCCGGGCGAATTGCTTCACCTGATGCTGGTATCCGAAAGGGACGGGCTCGTTCTCGCGGAGGGCGACCTGTCTATAATCGGGCTGGCATTCCCTACGTTGGAAATTGCAATTGCAACACCTCAGAGGACCTCGACCGCGTCAGTTGCTTCTCCCACACCAACACAGTTGCCCGTTTTTGTTTTGCCAACTTCATCGGCAACGCAATCATCCTACCCCAACCCCTCCTATCCTAATCCTTCCTATCCATGAACGCGTTTCTGGATGGGGCGTCGGTTTTTATGGATCACTGGCGGCTGACAACAGGGATTCTTGTACTTATCGCCGTCATCATCCTGCCTATCCTCAAATCGGCTCTTTCGACCGGCTCAGGGCGGCGCCCCAAGCCTGATTTAATTTCAACGGGAATTTTCCTCGTCCTGTTCATCTTCATCTCTATTTTGCTCAGATTGGCTTATGTTTCCAGGGCGGTCTTTCCTCTCTATTTCGACTCGGCACAACACTACGCGTTGATAAAGAGCATACTAAATAATGAAGGGCAATTGTTGCTCAACCAACCGACCACAAATTATTATCATCTGGGTTTCCATTTTTTAACAGCATTCCTTGTATCCATTTTCCATGTTGATATCAAGCAGGTCATACTGATCCTTGGACAGGTCATCCTTGCATTGATTCCCCTCCCGCTTTTCTTTCTCGTCTGGCATGCGACAAAATCCGAAAAGGCAGGCTGGTTTACCCTTGCCCTTGCCGCCTTTGGCTGGTACATGCCTGCCCATGCCGTGGACTGGGGAAAGTACCCTGCCTTGATGAGTCTGGGAATGATCTCATTCGTGTTGAGTCTTGCTTACCTGCTTTCACGGAACAAAAGCGGGATGTCTGGATTAATACATTGGGTACTCTATGGATTGTTGGGAATAAGTTCTTTGCTGGCTGTTTTCACACACAGCAGGACGTTGATCGTTTTTGGTATTATTTTCCTTGCATGGGTCATGGTGTCGTGGTGGGGAAAATTTCCGCAAAGACAAAAATCTATTGCTTTCATCGCGGTACTTGTCATAACCTTGTTGGAAGTCATCTTCATCCAGCGACAGAGTATCCTTGCCCTGCTGTTCGACCCATATCTTTATAAAGGCATTCTGATTACAGCGCTTGTCCTGCTGTTGACAGTCTTTGCCTGGATGAAGTACCCTCGATTGACATTAATCTGCATTTTGACAACCACCTTCCTGCTGGGAAGCATTTTCATCCCTGTGACCTGGATACCGGGCTACCGCGACTTGACACTGCTCGACCGTCCTTTTGTGGAAATGATCCTGTTCCTGCCATTGTCTCTGCTCGGCGGGTTGGGGCTGGCTGGGTTTGAGGAAAAATCAAAGGGACGGTTCTCGTGGAGCGGGTATGTTGGTCTGCTTGCAATTGGGATCGTTGTGACCAACGTATTCTTTACCTACGATTTTTACCCGTCCGATTGCTGTGTGATCGTAGGGAATAATGATGTGGCGGCGATGGGTTGGATGGCGAATCAACTTCCAGTCGACGCGCGGATCGGGATTGCATCCACACAATTAAAAGTTATGCCATCTGAATCATCTGAAGGAGATGTAGGCGCGGACGCGGGAATCTGGATCACACCTTTGACAAGTCGGGCGACCCTTCTTTTGCCTTATGATGCTGGGTTCGATCAACAGATCGCCTTGGATGCGCTGTGCCAAAATGAGATCAGCCATCTCTTTGTGGGAGAACTCGGACAGACTTTCGACATCGCACGATTGAATCTCCGCCCTGCATGGTATAGACCCCTGCTCGCGATGCCGGGAACAAGGGTCTATGAAGTGATCGGATGTAAGTTGTAGGGGCGACCCGCCCGGTACGAAAAAACGATCCGACAGGCCATGAAGGGTCGCCCTTACAGTGAGGCAGGCTGTTTTTTCAGCATCTCGAGGAAGTGCTTTCGGAATTTAGCCACCTTCGGTGCAACGACTGCCTGACAATAGGGCTGGTTGGGGTTGCGAGCAAAGTATTCCTGATGGTAATCCTCAGCCATGTAGAACTTATCGAGCGGCGTAACCTGGGTAACGATGGGATTGTCCCAAATGGTCTGTGAATTCAACTCCTCAATCAGACTCTCAGCGATCATCTTCTGGTCGTCGTTGTGATAGAAGATGGCGGAACGGTACTGCGTGCCTACGTCCGCCCCCTGACGATTGAGGGTGGTGGGATCGTGGATGGCGAAGAAGACGTTCAACAGGTCCCGATAAGATATGATATTCGGGTCGAAGTGGACCTGCACCACCTCGGCATGCCCTGTGTTGCCAGTGCAAATTTGTTTATAGGTGGGATTGTCCACATGGCCGCCGGCATAACCCGATTCCACGCCATGCACGCCCTTTACGTCATCGAAAACTGCCTCGAGACACCAGAAACATCCCCCAGCCAGTGTTGCGGTATGAAGATTGGTGTTCATATGATTACTCCTTCTTGTCCTGCTTCAGCAGGATTTGGTCTGCGGATAAGACGACTTGAGCGGGTAAAATCTTATTAAGAAAGTCTTACGTGGTAGTATTGGAACAGAGAAAATTTAATGGATGATAAGTTCTTTTCCAACAACCTATGGTATCACTTCCTGACGGGCGAATTCAAAGTTCCGCCTCCTTTGTTCATTCGGGTGCTTTCCGGTACTTTGGGAAAAGTATATAAGATTCTCCCAAGTAACCCTCATTGTTCTGAATGTAATATTCCCATGGCTGGAGTTGGAGGAAACACCCTGCGATTTATGGGTTCAGCGCCTTCCAGTTTCAGTTCCCGTTTATGCAGCGGGTGTGAGAAGGGTGTTCGAAAAAATGAGGGCGGAGCCGAGGTGGAACTGACCATGGTGTTTGCCGATGTGCGTGATTCTACGCCATTGGCGGAAGAATTGGGGCCAACTGGTTTCAGGAATGTCATCAACAGGTTTTTCAAGGAAACCAGCAAGGTCTTGATAGAACATGATGCGATGGTCAATCGTCTGGTGGGAGATCAGGTAATTGGTTTGTTCGTTCCGCGATTTGCCGGGAAGAACCACGCGAAGACTGCTCTTGAAGCAACAAAGGATCTATTACGGGTAACTGGACATGGTGAAGGAAAAGAACCGTGGATCAAAGTCGGCGCAGGGATACACACAGGGGATGCTTATGTCGGCGCTGTGGGATCAGCCAACGGAGTGAACGAAATCGCGGTATTAGGAAGTGCTGCAAACCTGTGCGCGCGTCTCTCATCCAAAGCCGCTGCGGGGGAGATTTTGATCAGCGAAGACAGCGTGAAGTTTGGAAATCTGGATGTAGACGGATTGGAGTCCCGTTCGCTTGAGTTGAAGGGCTTGAGCCAGCCTGTTTCGGTAAGCATTATGAAAGTTTAAGAGCGTATGAGTTATGAGTGATTTCAAATATAAGCTGTTTAAATTCATGGTAGGCAAGAAATCGGCAGATGAGATCTGGTACAACTATCTGACTGGCGAGTGGCATGAACCTTTCCCTGAAGAACTCAAACGCGGACAAAAAATTGTAAGCTTTCAGCGTGAATTTTATGCTCTATTGCCCAGCGAACTGCATTGTCATCATTGCGGGATTCCAATGAAAGGTATGTGGGGGAATGCCTTACAGTTCATGGGTTCAACTCCATCCAGTTTCAGCCCGAGATTATGCAGCGGATGTGAAGGGATGGCGCGTTACTATGAAAGCGGCGCGGAAATTGAGTTGTCTATGATCTTTGCAGATATACGTGATTCAACACCATTGGCAGAGGAAATGGGTCCCGTTGGCTTCAAGGAAATCATTAACCGTTTCTATAAAGAAACGAGCAGGAAGTTGATCGAACATAATGCGATGGTTAATCGATTGATGGGTGATCAGGTTATTGCTTTGTTCGTTCCACGGTTCGTTGGCGAGAATCATGCCAGGGTTGCATTGGAAGCGGCGCAGGATCTTCTGCTCGTGACAGGGCATGGTGATAAGAATGGTCCCTGGGTGCCTGTCGGCGCAGGAGTCCATACGGGTATTGCCTACGTTGGCGCCGTTGGAGCAGCAGACGCTGTGACAGAGATCGCAGTATTGGGAAGTGCGGCAAACCTGTGTGCACGCCTCTCATCCAAGGCCGCGGCAGGGGAAATCCTAATTAGTGAGAGAAGTGTGAAATCTGGAAACCTGGATGTGGATGGATTGGAATCCCGTTCGCTCGAGTTGAAGGGCGTGAGTGAGCCAGTATCTGTGAGAGTGGCGAAGGTACAGTAATATCACATCGGCTTCAATCGGCTAATTTGATCCTTTTCGCGCAACACCAACTTTGCTTCGCCGCCTGCAGTTTGAAGCAATCCATCAGCCTGCGCAGCCAACTTCTCTACATGTGATACTTCTTCATCTACAGGCTCACCTTCTCTGACATACTTGTGGATGGATTCTTTCAAGGCAGTATTCATTTCTGTTGCGGAGTCGTAATATGTCAATGTATCAAAGTTGCCTTTTTGTTCGACGGTAAAAGTTCCACGCCTGGTTATTTCTACCAGCGCTTTATCTGCTTCAGCAAAGTCAATACACCACTGATGAACCTTCAAATCCCCCACAAGATTGATCTTTCCATTTTGATGTATCTCGATTGTCGAATGCTCGGCAACAGGGTGGATGTCGATCAGAAAGCCGTTTGGTTTCAACAGGCGATGGATCTCCTCAAGAGCATGAACCATGCTCCCATATTCCATTCAACATAAGGAATAAGAAAGGATAATGAGATCGAATATCGATGGCGCGCTTTTTGCTGCAAATTCTTCGAGTGTGGCAGCATGAAATTCGACCTTGCCTTGCAGAGTATCCGGGATGTTTTCTTTTGCCGCGGCAACCTGCTCAGGGCTGGGCTCGATTGCCGTGACATGCGCGGCTTTGTCCGCATAGTGCCAGGTCAGGCGTCCGTCGCCGCATCCGATCTCCAGAACATGCTTATCTTTGAAATCTGCGAATTCGAATAATGCCCGAAGTTCGTTCTTTTCAGGATCTAGTATGCTCATTTCATGTCTGAGATGTAAGAATCTGATTGATATTTCGGATGCTTCCCTGCATGGCAGTAACGAGCATATCGGTATCCATTTTATCTATTTCAGGGAATTCAATATTCATGGTCAGCCGAGTTTTGTCATTTTCTTCAGGCTCGTAAGTTGCCCGCGCAATCAACTTTACAGGTCCGTCCTGAATTAACATTGTTACTGCCTGATCTAATTCGAACTCTGTCACTTCCATCGTGCCTTCGACAGGTTGTCCGCTGCGGGAGCTGAATCTTTTGATCTTTTTCCCAACAGCCATGGGACCATCGGTCAAATGATCCAATTGTATATTAGGATCCCAGCGGGGGTGATTTTGAACATGTTCAACGGCATGAAACTGGAAAACTTTGGATACCGGATGGTCGATGATCCCTGATGCTTGTGCTTTTACTGGCATGGTTTTCTCCTTATTACTATTTCATTTTCAATCATTAAATCAAGTACTGTTGCGATTTGGGGCTAATGCTCCGATGTATACCCCGGCAATGACGAATATACTTCCTACAAAAAGACCGCTCGTCAGCGGTTCTCCCAATAACCATGCTGAAAGTCCGAAGGTTACGATGGGGCTCAGGACAGTTTGATACGACACCCCAGAAGCAGTCCAACGTTTTAAAAGAAATAGGATCAAGCCAAATATTCCCACCGAACCCAAGGTAATGAGATAGAATTGTGCCATCCATGTCTCCATTTTATTGGGGACAACCGCACTCTCACCAAACAAAAGCGACAAACCGAGCAGTATCAACGTTCCTGTAAACATCCCAACGGTGTTCATAACAGCAGGATGAATTTGGGGATATAGCTTCACAACCACAGGCGCCAATGAGAAACATACTATTGCTCCAAATGCTGCAAGAAAGTATACGGTGGGAATAGTCTTTCCTGTCCCTGTTCCAAATATAATTGCGGTCCCTGCAATCGCCAGTAACGCTCCCAAAACACCATGTATGCGAATCGACTCGAGCCGGGCAAAAAAGGCGAATAAAAGCGTGAAGAGAGGAACTGTTGCGAGCATGACCGATGCTAAACTGGCAGAAATACCTAGAAGCGCCCAATATGCCAGCGCAAAGCCAAGCCCAAATTGTAGTATGCCGTAGAGAATGGCACCAAAAAGCGCACGGCCTCGCGGAATTTTTAGGCGTTGAAATAACACAATCCCATAAAAAAGAACCGTAGCGACGGCAAACCGGGTGCCAGCACCCCAGAATGGCGGCAATTCTTGGTTGGAAAATTTAACCGCAATAACATTGGCAGATGCCAACAATACAAGGACGGCAAAGCCGGCCAAGGTCAACTTGTCTGAACGCAATGAGTTTGCTTCGCGCATTCTATCTACACCTTGTCCCTTTGGATGATCGATCCTGTCTTTTCATTCTCATCCCGTAAGCCATCAGCTATCTTCATTTGTCATTATAGATCAAAAATATCCGAATTTGAGAAATTTATAAATAAAAAGAGCAGAGATTTTGTCTCTGCTCTCAAGTTTTGTGGTCTTTTCTTACACTGCCGGCGCTTCTTCCTTGTCGGCTACCTCTTCACGCTCAAGGATCAGGTCCCCATCCGGGTCCACTGTCACTAGGATGGAATTGCCGTTTTGGAATTCGCCGCTCAACAACTTATCTGATAGAGGGTCTTCCACTTTTTGCTGGATGATTCTCTTCAGCGGACGTGCGCCGAACTCTGCATCGTAACCCAATTCTGCCAGAGTGGCTAAAGCCTCCTCTGTGGCGGTCAGGACCAGGTCATGATCTTTGAGGCGAAGGGAAACTTTGTCCAATTCAAGCGAAACGATCTTCGCGATGTCTTCCTTGTTCAGGGCGCGGAAGATCACGGTCACATCGAGACGGTTGATGAACTCGGGTCGGAAGGCGCGCTTGAGCGATTCGTTCAACTTCTTGCGCATGTCTTCATAAGAAAGACGTTCTTCGGTTGCTTCGTCGCGTTTAAGCGCAAAGCCCAGGGTGGATTGTTTCTTGATCACGTCCGCGCCGATGTTGGAGGTCATGACGATGATCGCGTTGCGGAAGTCAACCTTGCGTCCCTTCGCATCGGAGAGGTGACCCTCTTCCATGATCTGCAGCAACATGTTGTGGACTTCGGCGTGCGCCTTCTCAACCTCGTCGAATACAACGATGGAGTAGGGGCGGCGGCGAAGCGCTTCGGTGAGTTGACCGGCTTCTTCGTAGCCGATGTATCCCGGAGGCGCACCGACCAGACGTGAAGCCGTATGACGTTCCATGAACTCGGACATATCCAACTGGACAGCCGCATCTTCACTGCCGAACATGAACTTGGCAAGCGACTTGGTGAGTTCGGTCTTGCCGACGCCTGTGGGACCAAGGAACATGAACGAACCGATCGGACGGCGCGGGTCTTTCAACCCGGCGCGTGCGCGGCGCACCGCGCGTGAAATAGCGATGATGGCATCTTCCTGCCCGACGATGCTGGCGCGCAGCTCATCTTCCATCTTGAGCAATCGCTGTGACTCTTCCTCAGCCAGTTGCATCAGCGGGACACCGGTCCACATGGAGACGACCTCGGCAATGTCTTCCGCAGAAACGACGGGGCTGGTGGCACGGTCCCAGCCTGTGCGAATGCGTTCGATCTGCTCGTTGAGTTCGAGTTCGCGTTCTTCCCATTCCTTCACATCTTCGCTGGCGCCTTCCTCTTGCGCGAGAGCGCGGTTCTGGCGTGCCTGACGCAGTTGACCGAACAGGTCTTTAGCCTCTTTTGCGGCAGGACTCTTGTACATGCGCACGCGCGAAGATGACTCATCGATCAGGTCAATGGCTTTGTCGGGGAGGAAGCGTTCGGTCACGTAACGAGAGGATAGATGTGCCGCGGCTTCGAGCGCTTCATCGGAAATGACCAGGTGATGATGCTCTTCATAAGCCGAGCGGATCCCCTTAAGAATCTCGATTGTCTCCTCTTCGGACGGTTCTTCCACCTGGATGGGTTGGAAGCGGCGCTCGAGCGCGGCATCCGATTCAATGTGTTTGCGATACTCATCCATTGTGGTCGCGCCGATGACTTGTAGCTCACCGCGTGACAACGCGGGCTTGAGGATATTTGCCGCATCAACGGAGGAACCAGCGGCTCCCGCGCCGACCAGCATATGGACCTCGTCAATGAACAGAATCGCACCTGATTGTTTCAACTCATCAATCACTCGTTTGAGTCTTTCCTCGAATTGACCGCGATACATCGTACCGGCAACCAGCGAACCCACATCGAGTTGCATCAGGCGCTTGTTCATCAAAGGCGCCGGTACATCACCATCCACGATGCGCTGCGCGAGCCCCTCCACGATGGCGGTCTTGCCAACGCCGGGTTCACCGATCAACGCGGGATTGTTTTTTGTGCGGCGCGCAAGGATTTGAATAACACGCTCGATTTCCATTTGACGCCCAATGACGGGGTCAAGTTTTTTCTCTTCAGCTTTGGATGTCAGGTCGGAAGCAAGCTGGTCAACCAGCGGGGTTTTCTGTCCGGGCTGGGTACCACGCGATGCTCCTGCGCCGGCAGGTGTTGGCGTGGAGGGCGAAGCGGATTCGTTCAACACGCGTCTTGTCTGCCTGCGGATCTGTTCGGATGTAACACCGAGCCTCCGCAAAACCTCCAGCGCGGTGCTGTCCACACGTACAAGCCCCAATAAAATATGCTCAGTGCCGATGTAATGGTGCCCGAGTCTGCGCGCTTCCTCCACTGCATGTTCGAGTACCTGTTGCGTTTCCATCGAAAGTTCGACTCGGTTCGCATCGAAACTGCTGGAAGGACCAGATACACGCTTGATCACTTCGCGCACGCGGTCTGACGCCATGCCAAGTTCACGCAGGACACGGCCCGCCACACCACCCTCTTCATCCATCAAACCGAGTAGAAGATGCTCCGTTCCGATGTTATTATTGCGAGCGCGTTCCGCCTCCTGATGCGCGAGGCTGAGAACACGCCTTGCCCGCTGTGTAAAACGTTCCATTCCTGCCATTGTTTTCTCCTGAATAAGTACAATTATTCTACCAAAAAGGGATGAGACTCCGTGTAGGAGAATAATTAGAGTTTATTTACAAGACTGTTACAATCATCACATATAATGCCCACGGGTATATCTTACATTGTAAGAATGGATCAATGAAATCAATTTGTGTTTTTTGTGGATCATCGGATTCGGTTCACGCGGACTATCTGTCTGCCGCGCGGACGATGGGCATTACCCTCGCTGAAAGAGGGATAAAACTCATCTACGGCGGCGGGAAGACCGGCCTCATGGGGGCGGTGGCAAATGGCGTTCTCTCTGTGGGCGGCGAAGTGATCGGTGTGATCATCACGTCCATGCATACCAAGTCCCTTGCACATGACGGCATCACCCGTATGGATGTTACCCGGGACATGCACACTCGTAAAGCCCGCATGTATGAACTTGCAGATGGTTTTATTGCCATGCCCGGCGGCTTTGGCACCTTCGATGAATTGTTCGAAACCATAACATGGAGCCAGATCGGTCACCACGAAAAACCCGTCGGCTTGCTGGATGTGATGAATTATTATGCTCCCCTGCTCGCCGCAATCGACCATGCTGTCAACGAAGGCTTCATCTTCAAGGAACATCGTAACACATTATTCTGTGATCCCGACCCGAATGCACTGTTAAATGGAATGGAACGATACGAACATCCGCATGACGCAGTGAAGAGATGGATGAGGGAGGAGTAGTTCCGTGGTTTGCCGGTTATGTAGTTGGACGGGTTGTACTGTGTAAACAGAAAAGCATGATCGAACAAAACCACGTCCCTGCATGAAGGCATACTGCCCATTGTATAATAATGCTTGACACGGAGAAAAAATGGAAAACGAACGCGCATTGGTTGGAGCCTTGATCTTTATCCTCCTCATCGTTGGAGCGAACTTTGTCATGTTCCTCATTGCCCGCAGTTGGGCAAAAGGCGGTGACTCGCGCTGGATGTCCGCGTTGCGCGACTCACTCAGCAAGCCGCTGGAGGGTTCCTCGAACAATTCCATGGACGAACTGAGGAGCAAAATGAAGGAATTGGAAGGCGACAGAAAAGAAGAAAAGTAGAATATGCTTAATTCCACGCCATCCTATGGCTCAATAAACTCCG
>DATDAG010000040.1:0-5807 GCA_036525495.1 Anaerolineales bacterium | reverse complement strand
TGTTATTGATATCAGGAGTTGAAAATATAAAGAAATACCAAAGCAGATCCATACCTTTGGTGATCGGAGTTAGTTGCGATACTCCAATTGAAGAAATAAGGCGTCCCTCACCTTCGTCTAAATGGAACAATAAATAATCAGAGTTGCTTGTAGGGAAAGATAACTTCTAAAATTGAGCCTCGCTTACCCCGCCGGTTTCGCTATTGGCTCACTAGGCACCCCGCGCGATGTGTTCGCAAGCGACCAAATAAGGGTTTCCCAGATCATTGCCGCATTGATACATTCATTTTACAACCTCTAAAAAAAATGTCAAGTGACATGTTCATTAAAAAAATTCCAGGTCAATGTTGTCTGACAATTTGTCTCATATACTTCCTTTATATATTCTTCACCCGTCCACAGCCCGATATTAATCTAACACGCTATAATCAACACATGAACACCAATTCCCTCCGTTCGCGATACGAACAACTCAAGCGGGAAATCCACTTCCACAATCATCGCTATCATGTTTTGGATGCGCCGATCATCAGCGATGCGGAATTCGACAAACTGCTGAACGAACTCAAGCGGATCGAAGCCGAGCACCCGGACTGGATCACACCCGATTCGCCGACGCAGCGCACCGGTGCCAAGCCTGCCGACCGTTTCGAGAAGGTGCGTCATCCTGCCCCCATTCTCTCGCTGGCGAATGCCTTCGGCGCGGACGATGCGCGCGCCTGGCTCGAACGAATCTCGAAGATCGATGATCGGGTAGAAAAGGCAAAGTTCGTGGTCGAGCCGAAGATCGATGGTCTGTCGGTTGTGCTGCATTACCGCGACGGTCTCTTTGTGCAGGGAGCGACTCGTGGCGATGGGGAAGTGGGGGAGGACATCACTTCTAATTTGCGGACGGTGCGGGCGATTCCGCTAAAGGTTCCAGTGGATGCAAATGCCAAACTGTCAGTACCCAACTATCTAGTAGTAAGAGGCGAAGCGTTCATTCCGAATAAAGATTTCGAAGAGTTAAATCGTCAGCTTGAAGAGGCGGGTGAGAAGACGTATCAAAATCCAAGAAACACGGCGGCGGGATCACTGCGTCAACTTGACCCGAAGTTGACCGCGTCACGCCCGATCACTTTATTGGTGTATCAGATTGTTTACTCGGATGGAGGTACTGTTCCGTCCTCGCAATGGGAGATTTTGGAATATCTCAAGGCGCTGGGTTTTCCTGTATCTGATGTTCCGAAGCGTTTTGATGATCTCGATAAAGCGATCGCTTATACGGAATCTTGGGAAAAGAAACGCGACGAGTTGACGTACGAGACGGACGGCATGGTCATCAAAATTGACGACCTGACGCTTGCAGATGAACTAGGCTTTGTGGGCAAGGACCCGCGCGGCGCGGTGGCGTTTAAGTTCCCTGCGCGTGAGGTGACAACGACTCTCAATGACATCGGTGTTGCGGTGGGGCGAACTGGTGTGTTGACGCCGTATGCTGTGCTCGAAGCAGTTGAGATCGGCGGTGTGATCGTGGAACGCGCTACGTTGCATAATTTTGATTTCATCGCGGAGAAGGATATCCGTGTGGGCGACCGCGTGTTGGTGAAGCGCGCGGGAGAAGTGATCCCGTATGTGATCGGTCCGATTGCAGATGTGCGTTCGGGTAGGGAGAAAAAATTCAAGCCACCGACGAAGTGTCCCGCGTGCGGGCAGGATGTTGAGCATTTTGAGGGTGAGGTGGCTTGGTATTGCGTCAATGCGGCTTGCCCTGCGCAATTGGTTCGAAACATCGAACACTATGTCTCGCGCGGCGCGATGGATATTGTTGGGTTGGGGATAAAGATAGTCGAGCAGTTGATCGAGGAAGGTTTGGTCAAAGATGTAGCGGACTTGTACACACTCACCAAAGAACAGTTGCTTGCGCTCGATGGCTTCAAGGACAAGAAAGCCGATAACCTGCTGGCTTCCATTGAAAATTCCAAGTCGCAAACGCTGGCGCGCTTTATTGCCGCGTTGGGGATTCATGGAGTGGGCGAAGTGATGGCAAGGGACTTGTCCCAATCATATCCAGATCTTGATTCGTTGTCTAAAGCCAAAACGGACGATTTGATGCAGATCGAAGGAGTCGGCCCGAATATTGCCGAATCCATTGTGGATTGGTTTGCACGTCCTGCAAATCAAAAGGTGTTGAAAAAATTGAAATCGGTGGGGATGTGGCCTGAAGGCGGAAGGTCACAGGTTGAAGGTCCAAAGTCGGATGCGTTCGCGGGGATGACATTCGTTGTCACAGGGACATTGCCCACGTTTTCGCGTGATGATGCCAAGGCGTTCATTGAGTCACATGGAGGTAAAGTGGTCAGCAGTGTTAGCAAGAAGACGAGTTATCTTGTGTTGGGAGAAAATCCCGGTTCGAAATTCGATAAAGCGAAATCATTGGGGATAAAGATCGTTGACGAAGAGGAATTGAAGAAGTTGGCTGGGTAAAACTGGAATTTGGAGAAACCGTGACAAAAAAAATTCTCAACTGGGGATTGCTTTCCACGGCTCGTATCAACCGTGCGCTTATCCCGCCGCTACGGGCTTCAAAGCGAAACCATCTCCTGGCTGTGGGTTCGCGCACACAAGAGTCCGCGGATGGGTATGCCAGGGAGAAAAAGATCGGACGCGCGTACGGCTCTTACGAGTCACTGCTCGCCGATCCTGATATTGATGTGATCTATAACTCGCTTCCGAATCACCTGCATGCCGAATGGACGATCAAGGCTGTCGAGGTGGGCAAGCATGTCTTGTGCGAGAAACCCATCGCCTTGAATGTGGATGAAGTGGATGCCATCAAGTCTGCCGCGCAAAAGCATGGACGCGTCGTGACGGAGGCGTTCATGTATCGACATCATCCGCAAACATTGAAAGTGCAGGAACTTGTCAAGAACGGTTCACTCGGGACTTTGAAACTGATCCGTGGTTCTTTTAGCTTTTTTCTAGACCAAGAAGGGGACGTGCGCCTAAACCCCGAGTGGGGAGGCGGGAGTATCTGGGATGTGGGATGCTATCCCATCAGCTACGCGCGGACAATTGTCGGGGAGAGTCCGCTTGAGGTGTTTGGCTGGCAGGTTACGGGTAAGACAGGAATCGATGATACGTTTGTCGGGCAGATGCGTTTTCAAGGAGATGTCCAGATGCAGTTTGACGCCAGTTTTGTCATCCCGTTCCATTCGTTTATGGAGATCGTGGGCAGTGAAGCGACGTTGAGCATCCCCAAGCCGTTCAAGCCAGGCGTCAATGAACAGATTTTTCTTACGCGCGGCGATAAGACTCAGACGATCAAGGTCAAAGGGCAGGAGTTGTATATCGGCGAAGTGGAGGATATGGCAGATGCGATCTTGAATGGGAAAAAGCCGTTGATTACGCTGGACGATAGCCGCGAGAATGTTGCGGTGATCTCAGCGTTCCTTGAATCAGCCCGTAGCGGGAAGCCTGTGAAAATTGACTTCTGAGTCTTCCAACTAGACAGAACCCCGTCCCTCTGCTACACTTTCGCCAATATTTTTCTGGAGGCTATCCCAATGGATTTTCACAACACAGATGATTCCCTAACCCGCCGCGTCAGGGCAATTACCGACCGGGTTGCAAGGCTAAAATCGGAAGACCTGTACTATCTTAACATGCCTGTGGCTGAACTTCTGCCGGGGATGAAGGTGCGCGTGAATGGGCGTGAGATGGGGATGTACGCTTCGTACAGTTATCTGGGATTGGTTGGGCATCCGCGCATCAACGAAGCCGCCAAGAAGGCAGTGGACCAATTTGGGACAGGCACCAATGGTGTGCGCATGCTGGCAGGTACGTTGACAATCCACAAGGAACTCGAGGAGACGATTGCAAATTTCAAACACGCTGAAGCGGCTGTCACATTTTCATCAGGATATGTCACCAATCTGACCGTCATCTCGGGGTTGATGGGGCGCGGCGATTACGTATTTTCGGATAAGTTGAACCATGCCTCCATTGTGGACGGTTGTTTGATGTCTGGTGCCGAGTTCCGCCGTTTCAGGCACAACGATATGGAACACCTCGAAGGTTTGCTCAAGAACGCGCCCGCGGATGTTGCCAAAATGGTGGTCGCAGATGCGGTATTCAGCATGGACGGGGACATCATCGACCTGCCAAAGATGGTGGAATTGTGCAGGCAGTACAATGCCTGGCTGATGGTCGACGAGGCACATTCTGTTGGCGTGCTTGGTAAGACAGGTACGGGCATTGAAGAACATTTCGGTCTTGATGATGTGATTGATATCAAAATGGGGACCCTAAGTAAAACCATTCCCTCGGTCGGCGGTTATGTTGCATCGAAAAAGGAACTGGTCACCTACCTCCAAAACTGGAGCCGCGCCTATATGTTTTCCGCTGCATTGCCGCCCGCGCAAGCCGCCGCCGCCAATGAGGCGTTCAAGGTGATCTTGGATGAACCCGAGCGTATAGAAAAACTAAATTTGAACACGAAACAATTCATCAACGGACTCAAGAGCATGGGGTTCGACACCTTGTTGACTGAGACCGCCATTGTCCCCGTGTTGTGCGGCGAGGATGACATGGCTTTTGCCATGACCCGCGAAGCCCAGCATAACGATGTGTTCGTGTTGCCGGTCGCTTCACCCGCGGTGCCGCAAGGATTGGCGCGCCTGCGCGCCACCGTCACTTCCGCGCACGATCCCAGTGAGATCGAGCGCGCTATGGATGTGATTGGCGATGCGGGGAAGAAGCTTGGTCTCATTAAATAAAGTTAAGACTTTAGATCACAGACCCGTATATCAAATGATAGGCGGGTCTTTTTCTTTAATTCTGATAGTTCTTGAAAGATGTTTAAAACAATATTCTTATAAACTCTTTTTAGAATGTGGGCATTGTAGAAAATATAAAAGAACCTGAAGGTGTCTTTAAGACCTTTAGGGTCCATGAGAATCTGGAGTTGAGAAAATGAAATGGCAATTGAAACTTGGACGTTTTGCAGGGATAGACGTATTTATACACACTACCTTCCTTTTGCTGATCGGCTGGGTTGGTTATAGTCACTGGGTCGAACATCAGAAATGGGGTGAAGTTCTTAACGGTGTTCTGTTCATCCTTGCATTGTTCGGATGTGTGGTTCTGCATGAATACGGTCATGCACTAACCGCCCGCAAGTACGGGATCAAGACTCGTGACATCACGTTATACCCAATTGGTGGTGTGGCTCGCTTGGAGCGTATGCCTGAGAAGCCGATCGAAGAATTGTGGGTCGCCTTGATGGGACCCGCCGTCAACGTGGTTATCGCAGCGATCTTGTTCGCGATTCTTTTCGTAACGAATAGCCTGGTTCCTCTAACAGATCTGACCATCGCCTCGGGTTCTTTCCTCGAAAGATTGATGGCGGTGAATATTACTCTTGTGCTATTCAATTTACTTCCCGCCTTCCCCATGGATGGTGGACGTGTGCTTCGTGCTGTACTGGCCATGCGCATGGATTACGTCCGTGCCACGCAGATCGCTGCGAACATCGGCCAGGGTTTGGCTTTCGTATTGGGCTTTATCGGTCTGTTCAGTAATCCCTTCCTGCTCTTCATCGCTTTCTTTGTTTACATCGGTGCTTCACAGGAAGCCAGCATGGTGATGATGAAAAACTCTGTCAGCGGAATACCTGTTACCCGCGCTATGCTGACCGATTTCAAAACGCTTTCACCGCGTGATAATCTGTCACAGGTGGTGGCGTTGATTCTGGCAGGCTCACAGCACGATTTTCCCGTGGTAGATGCCGCAGGACGAGTGGCAGGTATCCTTGAGCGAGATGCGTT
>DATDAG010000039.1:0-3580 GCA_036525495.1 Anaerolineales bacterium | reverse complement strand
TACCAGCTTATGCGCCGGATCTCAATCCGGAGGAAGGCACTTGGAGACATCTCAAATATGTTGAACTTCGCAATGTGTGTTGCTTGGACTTGGAACATTTGCACCAACAACTCAATCTGGCAGTCCTGCGCTTGCGTCGGAAACCCGATTTGATACAGGCTTTCTTTGCACAAGCAGGCTTGCCTCTCTAAAAAGTTCACCGATTTATGTGATGTTCGGTAGGTTTTACACAAAATTAGAATTCAATAGGCGTGGACCCTGCCTTCGGCATCCAATTACTTAAATGTACACTCGGATTGGGCACGCTCGGTTTTGGCAAAAAGAAGAAGACCACAGAAAATTGTCCGTTAGCCGATGTGGCGGCAGAGATCGAGAAGTTCAAAGCTTCTCCGAGGACTGTGTAGTAGATAATTAAAAATAACGTAACTATTCACGCTAAAACAGTGTGACGCAGGAAAGGCAAGACGGGCTTGCCTATCAACTGCACTAATTTTTGAAATGCGCTTTGCCCATTGCGTTTGGCGGTATTCAAAACCGTCGCCAAAGCCGCATAAACTTGTGCTCCCCAATCGGAGCGAAAACTACCCAAGACTTTGCGATGGATTACCGAGGGATGCAAGGCGCGTTCGCAGGCATTGTTGTGAGCGGGCACATCCCGACGATGCAAAAAAACAAAGAGTGCATCTCGATATTTGCGATACCGATTCAGCAGGTTTCTGCCGATGCCGCTGAACCTGCGTTTCAGTAGACGGTCTGCTTGTTTTTCGATCTGGGTCACTTGTTTTGCGTATCTGCTTTCTGTCTTTTGTTCCTGGCGATGGGAATGTATTACATCCTGGCATCTGTAAACGAAACGCGCATCTTCTTTCAGTGGAGCGTGCCGCTACGGATCATCAACTTCATGGTGTTTGCCGCCATGATCCCATTGGGAATTGCGCCAACACAATGGTGGCTGGTGGCAGGGCTTGAGCTGGCAGGCGCATCGGCAACAGCGATTGCATTGGCTTCCAAAAATAACTTCACATTTAACCCGTTCCATGTATTGCGGATTACCAGTGTGACCCTGGCACTCGTTGGAGCCATCCTAACTTTCAAACCATTTGGCATCTATGGCAGCGCTTCCGCTTTCCTGTTGATCTCCAGCGTCGGCATGATGTATGCCTATCACAAGTTCGCGCCTGCCATCCCGGATCCATCCCGATAAAACAATCCTGCCTCCCCTTAGCGACACGGACGGAACACCCGTCCGTGTCTTTTTGTATCATGCCGCCCATGCCTGAACCCCAAGATCAATTCGTTGCCTCGATAGCCTCCGAAGCTGTGGAAGTATTGGAAGATCATCTGCTCTTTCCGGGCGGCTATCTATTACCGCTCTCCGCGCGTGGCACAGGTGTACCTGGAATGACAGACCGTCCCTGGTCGCGTTTGACCTCGGATGTCTTCTATCCCAACCTGCCGGTGATGTATTCCTTGTCCATGCGCCGTGAACCACCGGATGTTCTGCGTGGATCATTACGCGCGCGCCGCACTCTGTTCGAAGGTTTCATGATGGCGCTGGCGGAGAAGACCGGACGGCGTCCCTCGATGGCGGAACGTTCTGCCGATCATGCGATGGATGCGGCGGAGTCGGAACTGACCTTTGGCAAGCCGGCCTTCAAGATCGCCCTGATGAGTGCACTCTTTGTCGAGCGCAATCGTTTCGAAGAAGCGGAAGCCGCACGACGAGTCATTGAGTCCAATCTTCGTGCTCGTGGACTCACAGCGCAACGTCTCTTCTATATTGCCGAGCGCGCTCTGCATCATTTCCAGCCGGGCGGAAAGTTGTTTCCCGGATTGGATGAGCCAACGTTATTTCTCGAAGAGACTCTGCCCTTGATGCCCACACCTTCCAGACAGGTTATGCCTGTGGAAGATTCAGTTTGGATCGGCACGCATGCAAGAGATGGACGTGACATCCACTTCTCCTTTACCAGGGGACTTGATACGGCTGTTCCACCTCCACCCCATGCAACCACATTGATCCTCGGTGAACCGGGTGCGGGAAAGACCAGCCTGTTGCGCTGGATCATGTTGCAGCGTTTGTTGCAAGGCAGGACGGTCATATCCATCGACCCCGAAGGTGAGAATAACAAACTCTGTGAAGCCGTTGGAGGCAAGGTCGTGCCGGCTGGTATTCCCGAAGACAAGGAAACCTGCCTCATTCATCCCCTGCAAGGTGAGAGCCCGGCAGAGTTATTACTTGCTGTCCGTTTCCTGATCGCATCTCTTGCTGGAGAGTCGGTCTTATCGCCCGGTGTGCAAGCTGCCTTACATGAAGCGGTAAAGAGACGTTGGGATCGCAGACCCGGTGCGATGACCATTGCGGAATTCGTGGAGACTTTGGGAACGATCAATGTGCCTGAAGCTCCGATGCCATTGGCATTGTTACGTCCTTTTATGCGCGGTGGTTTATTTGAAGGCTTCTTTGATCGTCCAAAGGCTTTGTTGTCCCCACACTTCCCCGCCGGTCAGTGATGGAACTTCGATCTCTCCTCCCTGCGTGAAGAGAACCGCGCCATTGTTCATTCCGTGTTGGCATGGTTTCTCTATCATGCGGTCACGGTCGGCAAACAGCCGATGGATATTTTCATTGATGAAGGTTGGCGTTTGTTACGCAGTGGTCCGTTCACGGATCTGTTGGATGAATTGGGACGACGTGCGCGCAAACGTGGTGTGGGTGTGACACTCATCACGCATCTGCCTGCCGACCTCATGAAAAATCCCACTTCGTTGAGCCTAGCTTCCACTGCCTTCATCGGTCGGCTCGGACCGGATGAAGCCTATGCCTTCTATCGTTCCCTCGGCGTTCCAGAAAGCGAAGCCAGGAAGAATGCTGAAACCACCTCGCGCCTGCCGCCCAGAGTTTTTCTCACAGCGCCATCTGCCGGGCGCGGGGCATTGTTTCCGGTATTGGTCTCCATCCCGCCGACATGGATCCAGTTCTGGAAACAGCTTGGGGCAACAGGAGTGGCGAGATGATCTGTATTTCTTGCGGCTACGAACATGCTACTGCTCCAGTTCAATGAAAAGCTCGTTGCGGGAAAGATGACGTGGAAGCTAGAGGACATTTTGCCAAAGGTCCTTGTCGCTGGAAATGCCGCGGGCGTTCTTACCGAAGAAGGTGCAAAGCTGCTTGACCCGACAGGAGGATTACAAGCGGGCATCCCGCTCTGTCCACCCGAAGGAGACGCAGGCACAGGCATGGTCGCGACCAACAGCGTGGCAGAGCGAACCGGCAATGTCTCCGCAGGGACATCCGTCTTTGCCATGATCGTGTTGGAAAAGGCGCTCTCAAAGTTATATCCCGAGATCGACATGGTAACCACGCCGACCGGCAAGCCGGTTGCCATGGTGCATAGCAACAACTGCACCTCCGATCTCAATGCCTGGGTCGACCTGTTCCTTGATCCCGCTCAAGGCGATCAGGTGCGCCAAGCCTGCCGTCACCTTGCCCGCTTCGATCCCGTAACGGCTGTCCACTGGCGCCTGACCCTTTTGGCAGTTGCAGCCGGCATAATACGCTCTTTTGTATACCACCTTG
>DATDAG010000038.1:0-3765 GCA_036525495.1 Anaerolineales bacterium | reverse complement strand
GCTTGATCGGCTGAAGAACGAAGGACTCCTCGCTGAATCCCTGCCTCCGTTCCACGCCCACACAGTGACTGTCCCTGGCGCGTGCGCGGGTTGGTATGACCTCATCGCAAAGCATGGATCGCTCTCGATGGGTGATGTCCTTGCGCCTGCCATCCGACTCGCCAATGACGGATTCCCCGTTGCACCGCTCACATCCTATTTCTGGGGACGCGGCGCAGGGCGTCAACTTGCCTCTGCCCCGAATGGAGTTGAACTCACCATCGACGGACGCGGACCGAAAGCAGGCGAGATATTCCGCAACCCAGGTTTGGCGCGGACGTTCGAGACAGTCGCGCGCGGAGGGGCGTCAGCGTTTTATCAGGGCGATATCGCTGAATCAATTGTCAGTGTGTTGAAAGAAGCGGGCGGGTGTATGTCGCTGGACGATCTCGCCTCACATGTGTCCACGTGGGAGGAGCCGATCTCCGTGGCATATCGCGGACTGCGCGTCTACGAATGTCCGCCCAACGGACAGGGTATCACAGCGCTCATCGCCTTGAATCTGCTCGAAGGCTTTGACCTTGCGTCGCTGGAAACGTTATCCCCCGAAAAGATGCACCTGATGATCGAAGCCATGCGGCTGGCGTTCGCGGATGCGAGTTGGTACGTCGCCGACCCGAAATTTTCGAATGTGCCGATCAAGGAATTACTGTCGAAGGGGTATGCGAACGAACGCTGCAAATTGATCAACCCGAAGCACGCGACGATTGACCAGAAACGCGGTACACCCGTGGCATCATCGAACACAGTTTACATGAGCGTTGTGGACAAATGGGGTAATGCCTGTTCGTTCATCAACAGCAACTACATGGGTTTTGGCACGGGCATCGTCCCCAAAGGTTGGGGCTTCACCCTGCAAAACCGCGGACACAACTTTAGCCTTGACCCGAATCACCCCAACGCACTTGCACCTGGAAAACGCCCGTACCATACGATCATTCCTGCTATGGTGACACGTGAAGCTGATAATTCTCTATATGCCTCCTACGGCGTCATGGGCGGATTCATGCAACCACAGGGACACGTACAAGTGCTATCCGCCCTGCACGATGCAGGACTCGACCCTCAATCTGCCCTCGACCTTCCTCGCTTCTGCATCGACGTGGACGAAGCAGGTGGACGCGTTGCCATCGAAGAAGGCATGCCACAAGAAACATATTCTGAATTGGAACAGATGGGACATCCCGTGTATTCCGTTAGCGGATACGAGCGTGCATTGTTCGGCAGGGGACAGGTTATCCTGCGCGACCCAGAGACAGGAGTCTTATGTGCAGGCAGCGATCCGCGTGCGGATGGCTGTGCGATGATGTTAGGTTAGTTTTATAAAAACAGCTTAATGTTGATACGGCTTGAGCTGATATTCGATATATTCTGTTTCGCAGGCGTGACCGCGACCGATCCATGCTTTGAGCGTTTCCACCTGGATGATGATGCTGAAGACGGTGTGAGTCTCCGTCCCATGCTTGCATATGGAAGTGGGATACCCGGCGTGGTCTGCCAATAGCGTCTTGAAAAGTTCAGGTGTCAACTTTCCGTAATTCTGGCGGAGCAGGTAGTCGGCTCGGTTGTGGCGAATGATCGAGTTGGCGATCACGCCTCGGTCCCGTTCGAAGCGGCGCATGGATGGGGCAACATAATGATTGGCATGCGCCATCACATCAACCTTTATATAGATCGCTTCGAGGTCCGTTGCCGAGCCTTCCATCGAATAGATCTCGCCGCTTCCATCCGCGATCACGTTGTTATAACTGGATGCGCGAGTGGGGAGCAGGCAATGCTCCATGGCTTCGCTCAAAATGGTCGACCCCAAAATGGCACGCACAACCAGCAGGCGAGGCACACCCGGACGGACATCGTTGCTGTCGAGTTGATTGCCGGTCAGACTGATCTTCGCGGCGTTGTATCCCGCGCTGATGGCGATGCCGCCGACCGAGATGCCGATGAACTCCGGCTCGCTTCCAGCCCGGACCTTGAGCATGACCAGCCGCGATTCAGTTTTCGGCAGGAGGTCATTCGTGTGCGCAATGAGGGTGGAGCCATCGGCGGTGGCTTTGCCGCGTGCGGCCATATCGGTGCAACCGCGCCATGCAACATCCTCCCAGAGTTCCTCGCACATGAGGAGAAAGACATCCTCGAATGGAACCTCCGCGCCCTCAGCAATGCCTTTGAGTTCATCGATGTATTGAGGATAGACCTTTTGGCTGGGGGCAAGATATGCCTTGCTTTGCTCGAGCATGGATTCCCAAGTTGCCCCTTTGGGGATGTCATCGCGCAGACCTGCGAACATGCTTTGGAGTCCTTCCTTGCACTGCCTGCCGATCTGCAGACCGACTTCGCGATGCGTTCCACGTGCTTCGATTATTGGGAAGGGGGTGTTGGGCATATGCTCCTTTATTTTGTGCCAATTATAGTTGAGCGGTCCTTCCAACCGTTATCGTTGTAATGCAGTGTGAATGTGACGCGTGGCGTGGGTCCATCAAAATCTATGTGAACGATGCCGAAGTTTCTGCCGGGCTGGTGGTAATGTTTCTTCTGTTTTCGAATCCATCTCGAGAGCATTGGAATATAAGTTGTGCTAACCCACTTCGATTCTTGTTCGAACGGGGAGGAACAAAATTCCCAGAGCGGGATTCGTCTTCCGCTGGGGCATTTGATCTTGGCAGAGACACAATGCGCGGTGTGCAGATCGCCGGTCAGGATGTGGACTCCCTCGATCTCGTTCTCAGCCAAAAATTTGAAAAGCCGTTCACGTTCGGATCGGAAGCCTGACCACCGGTCCCGGACAATATCCAACAGGAAAGGGTACATAACCGTTCCCGACGAGACGAGGAACTTGACCGGGTAAGTATCCTTGACGTTTAGGAACCAATCCTCCAACTGTTTCCATTGTGCCTCACCAAGCAGCAGGTTTTTGCCCTTCTTTACGCGCATAGTTCGTGTGTCAAGGACGAAGAATGCCGCCTGTCCAAATGTGAAGGTGTAGGCGAATGTGCCTTCGTTCTCCGGCGGAAGCAAGTGGTCTCCCTGATCATCCACTCGCAGGGGGGACAATTGCTTGGGCGCGTGCATGGCTTGATGCTCGTAATACGCCTTGAGCGCCGCGCGGACGCGCTCCTTCGTAAGTTCACGTTGTTCAGCGGGTATTCGATTGAATTGGCGGAGGATCTGATTATGAAGTGGAATGGAGGAAAGATTGCGGTCGGTGTCGTCCCAGTGCCAGTCGTCCTCCACTTCGTGATCGTCGAGGATCATAAAGAGGGGCAGGTCTGGGAGGAGTCTCTTGATCGGGGGACGTGACCAGGCATCGGCGTAGACTGAACGGTATTCGTCCAGTGTAACGGCGATCTTGCCGAGTCCGTTGTGCTCGGCATCGTCCGCGTAGATCTGGTCGCCAAGAAAGAGTCCAAAGCGTAAATAATCTGCTTCGATGTGCTTATGGATTTCGTCGAAGGTCAGGCTGCCATCTTTGCCTTCGGGCAGGTAGCACGAACCGAAGAGAAAGGAGAACGAACGTGCTGTGGATGGTTCGGGGAAGGTGGTGAAGGTGTGGAACTTAGTATGCGGCGGTTTTGTTTTATGAAGGCTGACCGCGTAATGATATTGTGCTTCGGGCTTGAGTTTGGTGAGTTTGACAACGCCTGCGAAGCCTTCGTTCGCGAAGAGATCGGTCTCGCCGATATGTTTTGCGTCTTTCAAGTCCGCAATTGTGGCAAGCCATACGTGCAT
>DATDAG010000037.1:0-11752 GCA_036525495.1 Anaerolineales bacterium | reverse complement strand
TGATGCCGGTGTAACTGCCCTGGTGGAATGTTCCACTGTGGGTGTTGGGCGCAACCTCCAGGTTTTGCAAAGTCTGGCGGATGTTACATCCATCCACATCATTGCGCCGACCGGGGTATACAGGGATGCTTATATCCCTGAAGCTTTGCGTGCCGCCAGCGTAGACGAACTCGCATCACTCTGGACGAAGGACCTGACCGAAGGTATCGAAGGGACTTCCATTCGAGCTGGTTTCATCAAACTGGCAGTAAGCGATGATGGCCTCACGCCACTGGAGATACGCAACCTGCAAGCGGCGGCGAAAGCCAGCCAACTGACAGGTGCGGTCATTGCCATCCACACCATCGGAGGGCGATCTGCGCAAAAAGAGATGGATATTCTGGAAGAAGCGGGTATCGATCTGGACCGTTTCATCTGGGTACACGCCCAGACGGAACCGGACATCTCCGTATTGGTGGAAGCCGCCCGGCGCGGAGCCTACGTGGAACTGGACACAGTAGGCGCCCCGTTCCAGTCACAGGATGACCTGCTCGAAGCGGCTCTTGCTCTGATCTCGGCTGGTAATATCGATCGCCTATTGCTCTCACACGATGCAGGCTGGTATAACCCCGCCAGCCCGGATGGATTGCCAGATGATGGCTATCGTGGCTACACTGCCCTGACAAGAGATTTTATCCCTGCACTAATAAAACAGGGGATAAGCGAAGAACAGATCCGGCAGGTCACGGAACATAATCCCATTCAAGCCTTCGCATTTTAATTACGATCTATCCTAAAATACTAATGTTGTTACGAGTAGGGAGTAATTCCCGAGGATGTGTGCCCGTAAGGGTAAGCAATCTCTTATAAGCCAATTTGCCTGTCGAATGGGAGATCGCTCTCTCTTCCTGTTCCCATACCTGACAACCTGCGCCCATTTCCCCGATGTTATCCTCTTACAAACTTTCTCCACAAAACCTATAATCTCCCCAGGAGAACACCTTGACGCGACACGAAATCTTTTGGTCTGCTACTGCGGCCCTGCCGAAAACCTACCTCAACAAACCACTTCCTGAAAAGACCGATGTGGTCGTCGTCGGCGGCGGATTCACCGGGGCGTCTGCGGCGCTGCAGCTGGCGAAGGGCGGCGCACGTGTCATATTGCTCGAGGCGCAATCGGTTGGCTGGGGGGCAAGTTCGCGCAACGGCGGTCAGGCGCTTTCGTGTCTGCATCAATCCCTTGCTGAACTCATCAAGGAGCACGGTCTCGAACGTGCACGAAATATGTTCCACGCCTCCGTCCAAGCTGCAGATGTGGTCGAGCAGATCGTCAAAGAGGAAGCCATCGAGTGTGAATTCATCCGATGTGGGAGCATCGAAGCCGCCTACAAGCCATCCCATTTTGATGGACTCAAACGGGAACGGAATACCCTCAAGGATGTGGCTGGATACGATGTTCAGATCGTAACGAAGGATGAATCCGCTTCAGAACTCGGGACGTCTGCCTACCACGGCCTGATGATTAATCCACGCTCCGGCTCCCTCCAGCCTGCAAAGTTCGTGCAGGGCATGGCGCTTGCCGCCGAGCGGGCGGGGGCGGACATCCATGAAGGGACGCGCGTCTTGGAAGTCGAACGAAGCGACGCGTCGGCAGTTCGAGACGGAATCCGCTTCACAGTCCGCACGAACCGGGGGGAGGTCAAAGCGAAAGAGATCATGCTCGCCTCCAATGCCTGGATCGGGGAGATCGTCCCGCAGTTCCGTCAACGCGTCTTCCCAGCCGAAAGTTTTATCATTGCCACCGAACCTTTGCCGGAGGATCTTGTGAAACGCCTGATCCCCAATCATCGTGTGGTCTACGATACGCGAAAAACGCTTGCTTATTACCGCCTCTCTTCCGATCACCGTATGGTGTGGGGCGGCGAGTTGACGTTCAAAGGTGCCAGCTCGAACTACAACATGAATACATTACGGCGTGGCATGGTCGGCGTGTTCCCTGAACTTGCCGCCTACAGGACCGACTATTTCTGGAGCGGCACGCTTGGCATCACGCTGGACGAGAACTCGCACGCTGGGCAGGTGGATGGCATGTGGTATTCGATGTGTTACGTGGGGCACGGTGTGACGCTGGCCACGTATCTCGGTCAGCAGATGGCGAACGGAATTCTAGACAGACCATTCAACAACCCATTCGATGGATTGCGCATACCGCAGGCACCCGTGTATCGAGATAAGACCTGGTTTGTGAATGTCGGCAAGATCTTGTACCGCCTGATGGATATGATCGGGTAGAATTTGTCCGTCAGGGGTGCTACAATGAATATGCAGGAACACATAGGAATCAGGAGAAAAAGATGAGCAAAGAAGATAATATTCGCGAAATCCTCAATGAGGCTGTGCAAGAGATCATCCAGGCAGACGACAACCCGCGTACGTGGCTTTCGTGGACGGTGTATTTGCTTCAACGCCTTGAAGACAAGGTAACCCAGCAGGGACCCGTCAACCGCGCGTCTTATGTGGAGATGCTCTCTGCATTACAGGATGAGATACGCAACCGAAATCGCACAGGCGGTTGGAACTAATAGAGCAATCCTTGACTTTGGAGCCCATCCGAAAATCAACCAGATCGTTGCGAGCGAGTGTTTTTCAAGAGCAAACGTATCTTCTCAAAAAATAGGGGAAGCCCTAAAACGCATACCGCCACATACACAAAAAATGCGGCAAAACGAGGCTCTTCCCCCCTATTTGGTGTATCGTTTAAGCATCCAAAAGACCGTTACCCCGAATTATTGAGATGATACGAGCAAACTCGACAGTTTGCAATGATATGCCAAGTTCTTTTTGAATTTTTGAGAGGTTCTTAATTTTGTGGCATAATATTTATAAATTTGAGTGATATATGCAGTTGTGTAGGTGTTCGTTGAACGGGGAATCCGGAGAATTACTGGTATGTGAGGAATGTATGTGAAGAGCACGACGCAGAGTACTATAGTTTTCGTGGTGATTGCGGGTGTATGCCTTCTTGCGTTCAGCCTGCCCGTCATGATCGCCGGGGGACGGCTTGATACGCACGATGACATCGTCCTCCAACCCAGGTTCTCACCTACAGCAACTCCCCTCGAGCGTGCATTGACCAGGGAGGCGTTTGCCATGCTCTTTTTCTCCCCTACACCATCCTTGTTGATTCCGGTCAGTGGTGAGGAAAATGTCGTTGCCACTGTCACACTCAAAAATACCCCTACGTCCATGGTGATGCTGTCAAGATCGCCTACCCCAACTTATACTTTTACATCGACTTCCAGCCTGTCTGTTCTTTTGACTGCAACGGCTTCAGGTGGCTTTAACTTGAGCCCTACTCCGACCTGGACAATTTCCTTGTCATCCAGTCCGGTCTTTACCCGTACCTATACAGCAACACCCACAAGGACACTGACCGCCATCCCAACCAGAACATTGATCCCAAGCCCAACCAGAACATTGGTTCCAAGCCCAACTTTTACTCCTGTCCCAGTCCCAACCAATACCTCCATTCCAATTCCCACGAATACGCCGAAACCCACCAACACCGTCAAACCTACCAATACCATCAAGCCCACGGTTACAGACAAACCAACATTCACGCCCAGGCCTACAAACACTCCGAAACCTCTACCTAGTGATACGCCAGTTCCGCAACCAACCAGCACGCCGGTTCCTCAACCGACAAGCACACCAGTTCCGCAGCCGACCAGCACGCCGGTTCCACAGCCAACGGATACATCCACCCCATAATGTAATGCTTCGAAAAAAAGAGGCCTGACGGAGCAAGATCGTCAGGTCTCTTGATGCTTTATGGCGCTGGTTTAGGTGGGTATATGGGTAACTGCAAATAGAAGATACTGCCGGTGAAATTCACCTCATCGTGCCCGGCGCTCTCCACCCACACCTTGCCGCCGTGGGCATGTGCCACGCCACGGACGATTGCCAGCCCCAATCCTGGGCCGCCGCCCTTGAACGTGGTCCTTCCTGAGGAGTGGATGTCCACACTGCCCACCTGGTAGAACTTTTCGAAGATCAGGTCATGATGTTCGGCGTCCAGTCCGATGCCGCGGTCCCTCACCGCCACTTCCACGCCGGGCGACTTGTCGTTCATTGTGACCGGGCGCGTGGTGATAAGGATCGTGCTGCCGTCAGGCGAATACTTGATGGCGTTGACGATCAGTTGATATAGCGCCTTTTCGATCAGCGTAGGGTCGCCACTGATGTTGGGCACACCCTCCGCGTGTTGGGGGTAGAGCTTGATCCTGCGTTCGGATGCCGCTCCCTCAAAATCGTGGATCAGGTCATCGATGATCCGTTTCAACGGCACTGGGACATTCGCAATTTTCAACGTCTCATTACCGATGCGCGTCAGGTCGAGCATCAGGTTGACCACCTCGTGGATACGGTCTGTGCCTTTGAGGATTCCCTGCAATACCTCGCCCACGGACGCGTTCGTGTTGGCATCTGACATCGAGCGCAGGACGTTGACGTAACCGTTCAAAACCGTCAGCGGTGTACGCAGTTCGTGCGCGGCAACCTGGATGAATTCCAGTTTGTTGCGGTCCAGCTGGCGCAGGACCTTGTTGGATTTTTGGAGTTCCTCGATCATGCTGTAGTCGTTGGAACGGATGCGGTCAAGAGTGATGTGGATGATGTCCATCGCCATGCGCGGGTTGCGGCTGAGGATGGCTTCGAAATCCTGCTTCTCCATCTCCAGCACGGTACATACGGATGTGGTTCGCACGGTTGCGGCACGCGGCGCATTCTGGATCAATGCCATCTCGCCGACCATGTCGCCCCTGCGCGCCACGCGTATAAGCCGGTCATCCTCTCCTTCGATCATTTTCTTGGATATTTCTGCACTGCCATCCGCAATGATGTAGAGTACGTCCTCGTATGCGCCCTCCTGGCATAGCACATGATCCGGCGGGAAGGTGCGGAACTCGGTCATTTCTGCCATTTCCTGCAATTCATCATCGTCCAGTCCCTTGAATGCAAGCCGCAGGAGGGAGATTTTATCGGAAGCAGGTATATCGCTCATAATGTCGAAGTATACCCATGACCGGGACTGGTGTTTACAACAACTCAATTACAATCAACCGACGAATTAAATTTTACAAAGACCTGACAGACTTGTGTCCGTCAGGTCTAGCTATGTGTCTTGGGCTGCTATTCCACAATATTGATCGGCATTTCATTCTTCGTGCTCAACGCCGCCACACTGACCTGTGCTGCTATCTTCTGCGCGATCTCCGTCAATGCCTTTGCAACAGGTGAATCGGGATGGCTGGCAACGATCGGTTTTCCACTGTCGCCGCCGATGCGCACATTCTGGTCAATGGGCACCATGCCGAGGAAGGCTGTTTCTGTTGCTTTGGATAGCGATTCGCCTCCGCCTGATCCGAACAAGTCCATTCGGGAACCATCGGGCATATCAAGATACGACATGTTCTCGACAATTCCCAGGATCGGTACTTCAAGCGTCTTGAACATGTTGAGACCGCGTCCTGCATCTTCGAGTGAAACCAGTTGCGGGAGCGTAACGATCACGGCGCCGCTCAGTGGCAAGGACTGCGCGAGCGAAAGCGACGCGTCGCCCGTACCCGGAGGCAGGTCAACGATCAGATAATCCAACTCGCCCCATTCCACATCGCCCAAAAATTGACGAATGGCAGAATTGAGCATCGGTCCGCGCCAGATAAGGGGTTGACCGGGCTTTACGAGCAATCCCATCGAGATCATCTTAATGCCATAAGCCTCGGCTGGGATCAACCGTTGACCATCCGGCGGCGGGAGTTTTTCCACGCCAAGCATGGTGGGGATGTTGGGTCCGTAAATGTCCGCGTCCATCAACCCGACACGCGCGCCGCTCTTTGCAAGCGCCACCGCCAGATTGACCGACACTGTGGATTTGCCGACGCCGCCCTTGCCAGAGCCGACAGCGATCGCATTGCGGATGGGCATGTTGACCAGCCCGCGCATGCGACCATCGTTTGGCACGTCCGAGTCCATTTTGATGACAACTTCCTTTACTCCTCCAACGGTCATCACAGCCTGGCGCGCATCCGATTCGATCTTTCCACGCAACGGGCAGGCAGGCGTAGTGAGCATAACAGTAAATGAGACCTTGTCTCCTTCAATTTCCAACTCGCGGATCATGTTCAGCGTTACAAGGTCCTGGTGTAATTCAGGTTCCTGCACCGTGCTGAGAGCCGCCATTATCGCTTCTTTTGTGATTGTATTTGTCATTAGGTTAATACCAATATTATTTATGTCTTTGTGAGGAGTGTTCGTTGCGACGAAACAATCTCCCCATCAAATGAGGATTGCTATGCCGCCTTCGCGGCTGCCTTGGCGGCTTTTGCCGCTTCCTTCGCCTTGCGAGCTTCCTCTTCGCGGGTGTAATTCTCCGGGCGGATGCCCGCATAATAGGAGGCAGGCTTCAGCAATTTTTCCATGCCATACACGTTACGGCTATAGGATGCGATGTCAAAGTCATGGTCCATTTTGATCGCGTCGAATGGGCAATACTCCGAGCAGAACCCGCAGTTCATGCAAATATCTGCGTCGATGTAGAATTCGGTCGGCTCGGGGATGGGGCGTCCAGTGTTCGGGTCGTTCGAACGCACGATCCAAATGCACTGCGGCGGGCAGACCTTGGCGCATATCCCGCATGAAGTGCAACGTACTTCCTTTTTACCCTCCGCGCCTTCATCGTACACAAGGAACGGCACAAAACGGAACTCTTCCGGTGTAATCAATTGCTCTTCCGGGTATTGCACTGTAAAGATGCCGCGGGTATGTTTGCTTGAACGGTGCCTGATGCCCTCCTCGGTGAAGTAACGTTTCTTGCCGCTCAACATCCATGAAATATCTTCGAGATACGTATCCCAGAATCGTTTCCAGGTGACGCTCAGTCCTTTTAGAATACCTTTACCGTACATATTCATCTCCTCATTTAGCGATCCAACTCGCCCATCACGATATCGAGCATGCCGAGCAATGCCACGAAATCTGCGATCTTGGTACCGATGCACATCTGCTCGAGGCAGGTGATGTTGACGAACGATGCAGGTCGCACGTGATAGCGCCACGGATTTGGCTTGCCGTTCGAGACAACATAGAACGCCAACTCGCCTTTGGGCGACTCAATGCGACCATACGCTTCACCTGCCGGGACCCGGACCTGGTACTGCGGTTTCTGGGAGTTGATTGGGCCATCGGGAATCTGCTTGACAGCCTGCTCCAAGATCCGAAGCGACTGGCGGATCTCATCCACACGGATGAGGTAGTTGTCCATCATGTCGCCGCTTGGACGGGTCACCACATCGAAGTCAAAGCGGTCATAGATGGAGTAGGGATCGGCACGGCGCAGGTCATAGGGCACACCCGCAGCGCGCAGAACGGGACCTGTGACCGAATACTTGATCGCAGTCTCTGCGTCCACAACTTTGACACCCTGCAAACGCGAGACCAACACTTCATTCTCGCTCAGGAGGCGTTCCATTTCATCGGTCTTGGCGGGCAGACGATCAAAGACCAAATCCTTGATCTTGTGCATGAGGTTTGGCGTTACATCCCGTACCACGCCACCAAAGCGCAGGTAGTTGCACATCATGCGTGCACCTGAAACCTCTTCAAAGATGTCGAGGATGAGTTCGCGTTCCTCAAAGGCATACAGCGCGGGGGTGTACATCGCGCCCAGGTCGTTGAGCAACATACCGATGAACACCAGGTGGTTCTGGATGCGGCTGAGTTCTGCCATAATGACGCGGATGTATTCTGCGCGTTCCGCCACGGGGATGTTCATCAACTTTTCGACTGTGATGGCATAAGCAAGGTTATTGCTCATCGAATTGAAGTAGTCAAGACGGTCGGTGTAGGGCATGTTCTGCAGGAAGGTGTTGCGTTCGCCGATCTTATCGTGATTGCGATGCAGGTACCCAACAACAGGCTTCAGACCGGCGATGGTTTCGCCATCGAGCGTGATCGCGGCGCGGAATACACCATGCGTGGAGGGGTGCTGCGGTCCCATGTTGACCACGATGCGGTCAGTGCCCATTCCATCCTCGCTCTCAACAGTATAGCGTTTGAGAGATTGGTACAGCATTTCGTCGTTCTCAGGGATCCATTTTTCGGGGTCGAAATCCTGCGGGAACTTCAAGTTATCTTTGAAAGGATTCTTTTCTTCAGCAAGTACGTGCTTGCCTTCGGGCCAGCGGCTTTTGAACGGTTTGAAATCCTCTTCAAAGAACGGTTCCTGCCAGTCCTTGCGGAGCGGGTGACCTTCGTAGCCTTCCCACATTAATATGCGGCGCAGGTCGGGGTGACCGGTAAACTTGATGCCGAACAAGTCCCAGGCTTCGCGTTCCTGCAGGTCGGCGCCGGGATAGACATCGATCAAGGATGGAACTTCGATCGGATCCACGCGTTCCACTTGCACACGGAAAACGAGTCCAGGTCCGCCGGTGGTTTTGTAGGCATGGTAGACCACTTCCATTTTGTTGTCAGGCAGATAGTCAACTGCAGTGACAGCGGTAAGGAGGTCGAAGCCGAATTCATCGCGGATAGCGGTGGCGACTTCGACGAGTTTATCTTTTTCAACGAAGAAACCAGTGTAGCCGGGACGTTCATCAACGGAGACAATGCCGGGGAATCGTTGAACCAGGTCAACGGTCTGGGCGCCGCCCTGAGGTTCTCGAAGGGTGGAAGCGGGTGCTGTCATGATGCAGTCTCCTGTGTCGCCTGTGCCGAAGCGAGAGATTTGATCTCAGCAGTGCGGCGCGGGTCGATCAAGTCGGGTCCAAGGATGGGAAGGGGTACTTCAACAGTGTCGGCTCCCTTGCGATACCAGCGGACTTTCTTGAGAGATTGTTTGTCGATCTTTTCCTGTAGTTTGATCATGCCTGCGATGAGGGCTTGCGGGGTGGGAGGGCAGCCGGGGATGTAGACATCGACCGGCAGGAATTTATCAATGCCTGCCACCACGTTATATCCCTCTTTGAAGGGCCCTCCGCCCGAGGCGCACGCGCCCATGGCAACAACGTATTTGGGTTCGGGCATCTGGTTGTACAGACGCACGATGGCTGGCACCATCTTCTTTGTGACCGTGCCGGAGACAAGCATCATGTCGGCCTGGCGCGGGGTGGGGCGCATGACCTCCATGCCGAAGCGAGCCATGTCGTAGCGTGAGGCTTGCGCGGCGATCATTTCGATGGCGCAACACGCGAGACCAAACATGAGGGGCCATACCGACGAGCGACGCCCCCAGTTGTAGAGGCGGTCGAGCGTGGTGATGGCTACGGCATTCTGGATGTCATCAGGAATGTCGTATTGGGACAAACTTAACTTTTCATTATCCATTGATGTTCTCCTCGAACCAATCTTGATATATTGCGTAAAGGATGTCGTCGTTCGCTAGAGCGGGGTCATCCTCAAATTCCGAAAGTTGTAATGTCCAATCGTAAATCTGTTTCAGCGTCACCTCTTCGATGTTGATATCTTTGTGCTGTCTGCGTAATTCCATAGCGATCGCGTAAGTTGATTCCCAAGTGAGAGTCATTAATTTCCTGCAATTCTGGTGCTGTCTGTCACAAGTGACAATTATACCTTTGCCATCTTTAAAATCAATTGAATTTCGTAAAAATACCTTTATAAAAATAAGAAAGTGAGTATAATCATATAAGCAGGATGACAAAATCGCTTCGCGCTTAACTGAAGATTGTTTGGTTTCGAAAGGCTTTTAATAACTTGACAGGTTTTACCGATACCCAACCCTTCTACATTTATACGCGGATGGTGTTCGTACCTATCGAGGCTTCTCAGAAACCTGTCAGGTTTAATTAGTTTATATGACTGCCCGGCAAAAAGTACTTACTTACCTTACCAAGAATCGCTCTGCCTCTGCGCGGGAGATATCGCGTTCGTTGAAGATGTCCGCGGCGACGGTGCGGCATCATCTCAGGGTGATGACTTTAGATGGGCGGCTGGAAATGGAGTCTGCCCGGAGGCGTGAGGGGAGAGGAAGACCAGAGAAAGTGTATTCAATTCCGCGCGCGGCGTTGGGAGATAATTTGTCCGCGTTGAGCGATGCCCTTTTGACAGAAGCAGGTTCATTGGTCAAGATTGAGTCGTTGGCGAAACGCCTGGCTGGCGATCCTGAATTATCGGGTCAACCGATTGCAAAGCGACTGAATCTTATCCTCGAAAAATTAAATCAAATGAGATATCACGCGCGCTGGGAGGCGGGGGCGGAGGGACCGCGTATCATCTTCGGTCATTGCCCGTATGCGGCGATCATCAAAGGGCATCCAAAATTATGCGATATGGACAATGATTTGTTGTCTAAATTATCGGGACGACTCGTTGATCGAGAATCGAAAGCAGAAACACAAATAGGCGCGTGCCCATTCGTGTTTCTGCTACGTTGATTATCCCGCGCAGGAGGCATCGATCAGGGCTGGTGCAGGAGTGATGAGCGGGAGCGCAACCTGTTCATCCTGGGTGAGAACGATGGATGCCAGCAGTGCTTGAAAATCAGGGGTCTCGATGATGTTTTGTGGAACGGGATTGATCATGAGCAATATTTCCGGCGCGAGACGGAAGAAATACAATTTTATATTTGGGTCATTCGTGTTATTTAGATTTGCCAGGGTTGCAATGGTTGCACTGTGTGAACCGAATTGCTGCGACTCCACAGAGACTACACTTTCCATGGTTGGGTCGGAGAATTGCAGATACCCATCAATATCGGAATTGGCAGGATCGACACCTACCATGACGATCACATCTATTTTCAGCGTTCCGTTGGGCCAGTCCCAGAACCCTTTGGTGGAATTTGCCATGAAATAGGCGTCATCAAAATTCTTGATGGTCATTGCGCCGCCGCTGACTGCGTCTTTGGGGATGGGGGTGAAGAGCCACCAGCATGGCATCGCCAGACCAAATCCATACCTTTGATCGCGGACAGCCTTCCAAGAAGTGACAACGGGTTGTTCGGGTTGTGGAGCGAGTTCGGTCGGTACTGGGGCTGAAAGCGGTTCTTCAGTGGAAATTGTTTCAGGCGCGGGCGCAGTTTCCGTTTGAGAGACAGCAGGCGCACACGCGCTTATAAGCAATACAAGTAAAACGAGAGTCGTAATTTTGGTTTTCATGAAATTCTCCTTCATGTCAGTGTGACGACATGTAGAAGATAAATGTTCCGGAGAAGCTGTACATATATTTATGTATTTTTCATCAGCTATCAAACCCCAGCCCGAGCCAGTCCATTGCGCGGAGCCAGAGATTCTCACGGCCCCTGTTGCGGTCAACACGCTCCATCGACCAGCGTGTAAGATTGATGCCGATGGAGCGCAAAGGTTCAGGCGGGAAGGGAAGTGGTTTTGTGCGGACGAATTCGAGTTCAGTGCGTTCGGTTTTTTTGTTATCGAGCAGGTCGAGCATGACCATTGCCCCGAATCGGGTAGAGCCAACGCCCAGGCCTGTGTATCCCATTGCGTAGGCGGTCTTGCCGTGATGCGCTGTCCCCCAAAACGGACTGAAGCGCGAGCAGGTGTCAATCGCTCCGCCCCAGGCGTGTGAGAAGCGAAGCCCCTCGAGTTGTGGAAAAGCCTGAAAAAAATGTTCCGCCAGCCTGCCAAACATAAGTGGGGAATTTTCCAGGTGTTTTCCAAATCCGTTGTTCCAGTAATATACCGCGTCGTAGCCTCCGAACAGGATGCGTCCGTCTGCGGTGGTGCGGGTGTAGTGGAAT
>DATDAG010000036.1:0-3698 GCA_036525495.1 Anaerolineales bacterium | reverse complement strand
ACAGGTAATCTTTCTTAAAGCAGATGAACGCACCCGCATTCCATTCAGCCGCGGAGTTTTCGAAGGATTGGGCGGAGAGAAGTTCGTGGGGCGGGTGGAACCGTTCGTGCTCACTTTGGAATCAGGCGCAAATAGCGGTTTGCACACTATGACGCATACAGGTCATGAATTTGTGTTCTGCCTGCGCGGTGAACTGGAATACTCGGTTGAGAAAAGCGTCTTCCAGATGTCACCAGGTGACAGCTTGCTTTTCGCAGCACAGTTGAGGCACAAATGGAAGAATGCTGGGCGTACGGTCGCGAATGCACTGGTTGTGCTCTCAGGATTTGCAGAGGGGGAGGAGCCACATGCGATGCACTGGAAAAAAGGCGGATAGAACGAGGCATTTGAGTGTGCCTCGCTTCCCTTCCCGACTTGGAGTTGATTAGCCAAATAATGCAATTTCCTGCTCTGATACATTCGACCATCCTGGAGGCAGGATCGTCCGTTTGTAATCTATAATCAGCAACAATGACAGACAACAACAAAAAACTCATCACAGCAACTGTAAAGACCACGCCATTTGGTCCGCGTCTCAAGATGCTTCTGAGTGCAGCGCGTTTTTTGTTAGCCAAAATATTGATGATAGGTGTGACAATATTCCTGGGGGTTTTTGTCACAGTGTTGATTGCCAACACGCCAGCCCCGCCGGGCTGGGGCATACCCCAGCCTCAATTTGAAGCAAGCCTTGAAACCCAGATAGAGCGCGTGATCCGCAGTTATGTATATAACAGTGGATTCTCCGCGGGTACGCAGGAGATCACTGATCTACGGGAAAGCCTGCGCGATGAAGCGGGTCTTAACCTCCCTTATTGGCAACGTCACCTGTTATGGACGTACAAAGTCCTTACTTTCAATTGGGGGAACCTCAGCAATTTCGAAACCCTGCCGCTCTACGGACAAACTCGTTTTGACTTTGATATCAATGGCATTGTGCTGGAGCATTTCCCCAATACGTTATTGCTTATTGGCGTGGGAAACTTGATCGTTTTTCTGCTGGGTATTCCGCTTTCACTGTATCTTGCGCGGCATTACGGGAAACTCATGGACCGGCTTGTCTCATTCTTTTCCCCACTATCCTCGGTGCCCAGTTGGGTGATCGGTATACTGCTGGTTGCCATATTTGCCGTGGAACTAAGGTGGTTTCCCTCCAGCGGTATGTTCGACAACATCCCGCCAGATACGAAAATTGGGTATATCCCCATTTTGATCCGTCACATGATCCTGCCGGTGACTGCCATTGTGCTCAGCCTGCTTTTTCAACTTGTCACATCCTGGCGGACGTTCTTTGTCATTTATTCAGAGGAGGATTATGTTGATCTGGCAAAAGCCAAGGGGCTTTCTGACAGGATGTTGACCAGGAAATACATCCTGCGCCCGACCCTGCCCTACATTATCACCAGTTTTTCGCTTGTGCTGGTGGGTTTCTGGCAAATGACGATGGCGCTCGAGGTGGTATTCAGGTGGCCCGGCATCGGCTACCTATACATCGATAAAGCCCTGCCGAATTTCTGGGGAGAGTCCATGTATCCCGGCGAACTGTTGATCGCGGTGGCGATCGTTGTCATATTCGCATATCTGCTTGGCATCGTTGTCTTACTGCTGGACTTTGCTTATGTGCTGGTCGATCCGCGCGTGCATATCATCGGCTCGGAGAATACGGTGCAAAATATTCGGGTAAAAAGCAAAGCCAGCTGGTGGCGCGGTCTATTTGCTTGGGGGAAGCCCAAAACCTCAATGGCCAGTGAGCAGGAATCGGGAAGAATGAAGCGTCCATACTCGAAGCGGAAGTCATCCTTTAGACTGGGTGTTGCATCCTCTTTTGAGCGCGTGATGGTCTTCTTCCGTGAATTGCGGCGTTATCCCTCCGCGATCTTTGGCTTGACGATCATCCTGTTCCTAATAATCGGTTCGATCTATGCAGTGACTGCTTATCCCTACGAACAGATCGGGCGATTATGGGATACAGAAAGGCTGAGCGGACGGGCACATGTGCCCCGGCTCGCCCAACCTGCATGGACGAATATTTTCAGGGGCGAAGACCTGCTTTCAGTTTTGCTTTTGAACGACTCTGATGTAAATGTGATTCGCGCCGAGGAAAGACTTGAGAATGGCTGGCGCGATGTCAAAATCACTTATACGTTTGAGTATGCTTACGGGGATTTTCCTGACGAAATCATATTGTATGTCGATTCGTTCTTCGAGACGAAACGACCTTTTATATCATTGACCTGGCTCACTCCCGATGGTCGTGCGATCGGGATGAAATCCGTCTCGGCTGGTCGTTTTACCAATTATTCATGGGAAGATAATTTGAACGTCAAGCGACTGGTATCGGAGTACCCAAACCTGCAGGCATGGTTCAATTTTGGGCAGGTAAATACAACACCGTCGTTCTATGTGTTGTTTGCCGATCCATATGCAGACCAGCCTCAAATGGTGAAAGGGACGTATCAACTTGTGTTGCAGGCGCTCCTGTTCGAGGATGATTCTACTGTTGAATCAGAACTGGTCCTGCTCGGACAGGTCTATGGTGTGGCGGGGACGGATTATCTGCGGCGCGACCTTATCGTGCCTCTGTTGTGGGGAATGCCATTTGCGCTGGCTATCGGCTTGGTCGGGGCGTTCCTGACCACAATACTTGCGATGTTGATTTCCGCTACAGGGGTGTGGTTTGGCGGCTGGGTTGATAACCTGATCCAACGGTTGACGGAAATAAACATGGTATTGCCCGTATTGGCTGTGAGCGTGTTGGCTTATGCGATGTTCGGGATAGATATATGGATCATATTGGGAGTGATCATTATCCTCAATGTCTTCGGCACACCGACCAAGACGTTCCGCTCTGCTTTTTTGCAGGTAAAAGAGGCTCCTTACATCGAAGCGGCGCGCGCGTATGGAACGAGCAACTCTCGCATGATCATGAAATATCTTGTGCCGCGCATCGTCCCCGTGTTGGTGCCTCAGTTGGTCGCGCTTATCCCCAGCTTCGTATTCCTCGAGGCAACGCTTGGATTGTTCAACGTCAAATCGAATTATCCAACCTGGGGGCGCATCATTTATCAGGGATTATCGCGCGGGGCATTATACGGATCACGTTTTTGGGTGTTGGAGCCGCTTGCCCTTTTATTGTTGACCGGATTGGCATTTGCCATGCTAGGCGTCGCACTCGAACGGATATTGAATCCACGATTATTGGAAAAATAAAAAGGAGCGACTTGTTCAGGTCGCTCCTCGTATCTTCCTTAACCGGTGCTGATTCGTTTTATCAGCTTCTCTTGGCTCTGGAATGTTTCCTGCTCACCCCATGATGATGCGCTCGCTTTCATAGTGTTTAATGGCGAAATAGGTGACGACCAGAGTGAGCAGGATCGTCAACGTCGCAGAGACGACGATATTCATTCCCTGGATCGGTTCAGATCGCAGGAACTGGTTGATCAGGATTTGTTGCCCAAATGTGGGGATGAGCATGGTCCAGAGATCTGGTTTCACTGGCAGAAATGCAAGCGCCAACCCGGGCAGGGAGGGGATCAAGCTTACGAAAGGCAGATAGGTGCCCGCTTCCTTGGTGGTTTTAGTCAACGAAGCGATAAGCGTTTGAATGGCACAGGCAAGGAGAACGATTGGCAGACAAATTAGAAAAACCGCCGCCAGTGTAC
>DATDAG010000035.1:0-2537 GCA_036525495.1 Anaerolineales bacterium | reverse complement strand
GCTCATGCTCACCAAATTGAAGAGTTGTTCACTATATTCTATACTCACCTCCTGCAGCGGATAACAGGTATTTGACTTGCCAGTTCGATATATGCAACACGCATACTCACCAAACGATAGATAAGAACCCTAATGCAAACAGAATCTAGGGGATCAAGCGAAGGAGGATAGGATAGTCCTTAACCAACAAATTATTGATGAGCAGGTTGTCGTCCTGGTTGTCTATGAGCATCTCCTGCTCGAAGCCGTGAAGCACGTCAATGCCAATCACTTTTTGAGCGGACATGCCGGGGAAGGTGAGCGTGGATGGTACGCCAGGGTCGTAATCAACCGCAACATTGTCATTCCATACGGCGAACAATCTGTCACCGTTCGGCAGGCTGAAGCCGTAACTGGTAAGGTGCGTGGCATCGCTCTCGATTTCCATAGGGATTTTATGGGGTTTGTTGCCAGCCATGACCGTATTCAGGTTGCGAATCGTCGGATCTACCCATGGCGATCCAGTCAAGTAACCGCCTAGCCCAACACCTACATCCATACCAAGCTGCATCACAATCCCGCGAGCAGAGTATTTGGCAGCTTGCAGGGTTGTCTCCGCGGTCTGGCGTTCGTAGTTTGTGGACGGACAGCTTCCTGGCACATCTTGCGCACACCAACTTATCTCTGTGCCCCAGTATTCACCTCTAAAACCAAGTTCGGAGGCGGTTTGCTGAATTTCGCGAATGATCGAGGGGTAATCGTAATAGTAATTGCCGAAAAACTCGCTGTTGGGGAGTACATCAGAAACAGGATGCCAGGAAATGACATCGAACATTGACACAACATCAGACCTGAGAAGAGTGAAAAGATCATCGCGGCCGAAATAGAGAACATATGGGGCAGAGACGATCTTCACTTGCGGATCAATATCGCGAATCACAGGAATGACCTGCCTGGCTAGCTCGATGTAGTCCTGTGGCAGTATGCACTTCAGCCCATCGTGCCCGCAGTAATCCGGCTCGCTCCAAATCGTATAATAATCGGCGCGACCCTTGAAATGGCTCACGACAAAGCGTACATATTCCAGGAAATCATCGATCTGCTCCTGGTTTTGGAACCGCGGCCGGTCAAGTCCCTCCCCTCCAGGATGGCCAGCCTTATCCCAGAAATGGAGCATGTGATTGATGGCGATGCCATTCTCAATTAACGTATCAATAAACCGATCGTATTCCGGGGGAAATTCGGATTCCGAGAAACTCCAATCGATGGGAGGTTCGTTCTCGGTCAGGGCCGTATCGATCCGTTTAATCCCGGAAGCGAGGATTCCTTCCACGTCCCAGTCCAGGCTCGGGGGGCCGGGTTCAACATCAGGACTGTAAAAACTTAGCCCGATGCGGTTATCGACAAGTTCGTTCGATGGCTTGGATTGCAGAAGTGTCCTGGGGAGATCATTTTCCTGTTGCAGGGCTAGTATTCTTGTGGTCCTTGTGGTCCTTGATGTAGGAGGCGAGAATTCGCTGGTATTTCCATCCAAATCAGTGGAGGTTGAGGTGATGTTTGTGTGGATAAAAGTAGATCTTTTATTGAAAGTAAAGTTACCATTGCTATCAGCTGCTACTTGACCTTCGAAGAATGCTCCTTCGTCTTCGTTGTCGGAAAAGATTTCCACTGTGCAGTATGGACACGTAACCCCATCGATAAAGTCGCTGGTAACATCGAGAATTCTGGGGGCTTGTAAGTATGCGTTTCCTCCGTCAAGCAAACATATTCCGCCAAGAGCATTACCAAAGATACTATTTTGCGTCAGGGTATTTCCAACACCATCCACATTGATCCCACACTCTCCATTGAATGCGATAATATTGTCAGGGCCAATCGCATTGTTTGTTGTTCCAGCCCCGATTCCCCAGCCATGGTTGCCCAACGGTCGTGAACCGCCTGGGTCTGTACCGATCAGATTGCCCATCACCACGTTATTTGAGGCGGAATTCCATAATGCGATGCCAGTGTCATTACTGCTGATCAAGTTGCCTTGACCGATTGGTCCAACACCAATGCGCCGGTCGCCGCCAATCGTGTTATTCTGTGCGTCAAGATCCAGCACGATGCCTGTGCCAGTGAAGTTGTAGATTTGCAATCCTCGTACTGTATTCCCGTCCGAGATGATATTCAAACCGGCAATCCATGTATCTCTGGCCAGTTGACTGCCATCCAGGATGACTCCCGCGTTGCTGGCATCAATCGTAATGTGGTCCTGAGTGATTGACAGCACGTCACCGGTGACAAAAATCGTAGTCGGAGCATCAGGGGGGAAGACAGTAGGATCGAAAGTAACCGTGTCGAAAGGCTGCGCATCCTGCAAAGCCTGGCGCAGGCTGCCCGGTCCACTATCTGCGGCACTAGTGACAAGGATAGTCTTTCCTTGCGGGACGGACGTCGCCGCAGGTGTGGGCGGAGGTGTCGTGGGCTTTGATGTGGGGGGAATCGATGTAGGGGCTGAGGGTGTAGCAGTGGGGGGAGGACCCTTTCCGCAGCCACCCATCATCATAGCGGCGAAA
>DATDAG010000034.1:0-4033 GCA_036525495.1 Anaerolineales bacterium | reverse complement strand
GCACTCAATCGTTATGTGGCGGGAGAACGATTACCGCCGAAATTGATCTGGGAGAACGTACGAGACCAGGTGGTTCAAACCCCAAAAGGGTTTGTGGTTTTCGATGACACAGTGGCCGACAAGAACTTTTCACATTACCATCAATGGATTTCTTGGTTTCCTTGAAGAGGATGCGCTGGCAGGGAACACGGAGCGTTTGAAAAAGGATGTACAGCGAATCCAGGAAGCCGTTCAAAAAATGCAGAGGCTGCTCAATGAACTGCTCGAACTTTCGCGCATCGGCAGGATGATGAATGCTCCAGAAACGGTCCCCTTCAGTGAGTTGGTGGATGAAGCCATGAATATCGTCCATGGGCGGCTGGAGGAACGCGGGGTCGTCGTTCATACGCACTCGAACCTGCCTCTTGTCCATGTGGATAAACCACGCCTTGTCGAAGTCCTCCAAAACCTGATAGATAACGCCGCCAAATATATGGGCGATCAATCTGATCCGCGCATCGAGATCGGGCAGGATGGGACTGAGGATGCTAAACCGATATTCTTCGTGAAAGATAACGGATTGGGAATTGCCCCCGAATATCACGAGCGTATCTTTGGTCTTTTCAATAAACTGGATGCAAAATCGGAAGGTACGGGAGTGGGATTGGCCCTCGTGAAGAGAATTGTCGAGGTTCACGGCGGCAGGATCTGGGTCCAGAGTGCATCGTCCCCGCAGGGGGAAGCGGATGTGGGATCCACATTCCTCTTTACGCTTCCAACCGGACCTTCGCCCTGATTCCGTTATAATAGCCCCATCTCACCTAGAGGAGAAAACCCATGAAAAGAGCAGTCAGCGTTAGTATTGGTTCATCCAAACGTAATAAAGCTGTAGAAGTGGAATTGTTGGGCGAGAAAGTCAGTATTGAACGCATCGGCACCGATGGCGATATGGAAGCCGCCGCACTCAAGTTCAAGGAACTTGACGGCAAAGTAGATGCCTTTGGCGTCGGCGGCGGTGATTTGAGCCTGCAAATAGACGATAAAATATATGAGTTCCATTCGGTAAAACCGATGGTGCGTTTCATCAAGAAAACTCCTGTTGTAGATGGCTCTGGTCTGAGAAATACCCTTGAAAAGAAGGCAGCGCCGCTTATTCTGGAAAAGCTTGGTGATTACATCAATACAATGGGTAAAACAGCTCTGATCATGACTGGCTCTGACCGCTGGGGATTGACAAGTTCGTTTTTGGATGCCGGGTTTAAGTGCACCTTTGGCGATATGCTGTTTTCATTGGAGATGCCCGTTCCATTGCACACAGCAAGGCAGATCAAGGTTTTGGCTGCCCTGTTACTGCCGATTGCCCTGCGCCTGCCCTTTCATTGGATATACCCGGTGGGTGAAAAACAGGAGGAGCGCAAGCCCAAATACCCTCAGTATTTCAAAGAGGTCACAGTTGTTGCCGGAGATTGCCATTACATCAAACGATACATGCCTGACGATATGAATGGCAAGATCGTCGTCACAAATACCACAACCCCCGAAGATGTGGAATTATTCAAAAAATGTGGTGTCAAATACTTAATCACAACCACACCGGTACTGGAAGGCCGCTCCTTCGGCACGAATATGATGGAGGCTGCGCTGGTTGCCATCTCTGGCAAGGGACGTCCGCTCACATGGACTGAATATAACGAACTTTTGGATAAACTCGGCTTCGAGCCGCAATTGCAGGAACTAAATTAAAACAGTCATTGCGAGCGAAGCGAAACAATCATCTATGATGTTGGAAAGTGCTTCTCGAAGATCACAATGACATAACAGGAGAACCTATGGACGCAATCATACTTGCGGGGGGAATTCCCCTGCCCGATGACCCGCTTTACAGTTATTCCAATGGTGATGCCAAGGCGTTGATGGATATTGCCGGCAAGCCCATGGTTCAGTGGGTATTGGACGCGGTGAGCGGCGCGAAGCACGTGGATAACGTGATTGTTGTCGGGCTTTCACCAAAGAATGAACTGGCTTGCAAAAAGCCGCTTTATTATCTCTCCAATCAGGGACGCATGCTCTCCAACATCGTCACAGGTGTGAACAAATCCCTGGAGCTGGATAAAAAATCAAAGTATGTTCTGGTCGTTTCCGCCGACATCCCCACCCTCAAACCTGAAATGGTGGACTGGCTGGTGGAAACCTGCATGGAAACAAAGGACGACCTGTATTACGGCGTCTGCACGCGCGAAGTAATGGAGAAGCGCTTCCCTGAATCCAAACGAACCTATACCAAACTCAAGGATATTGAACTTTGCGGCGCAGACATCAACATAACGCACGTCCGCATGGCGACCGAACATCTGGAGTTGTGGGAATCGTTGATCGGTACTCGCAAGAGTCCGCTCAAACAGGCGGGTATTATCGGGCTGGGTACCTTGTGGAAAGTGTTCACAAGAAGCATCACTTTAGATGAATTGGTTTCCACGGTTTGCAAGCGCATAGGCATCAAGGGACGCGCCATCGTCTGGTCTCATGCCGAAGCCTGCATGGATGTGGACAAACCTCATCAATTCGAACTCCTTCGCAAAGAACTTGCCAAACAACAGAAGAAAGCGGCTGTAAAGAAAAAGGCTTCGGCCAAAAGCAATAAATCGAAAACTACAAAGACCGTTGCAAAGAAAACGTCTGCAAAAACAAAGGCAAAACCTGCCCAATGAAAAAGGACGCACGTATTAAAGCCAGGGCAACTACGAAAGCGAAACTGAAGAAGAAATGAATTTGCGTTCCGTCCTCGAATTGGATGCACATCTCTCAGAACAAATGCGCGTGGCTGAGAAGCCAGGCGCATTGCGCGCTTTTGCGGTCTTCTTTGCGCATTCGGGGGATTCGTGGTTTTGGGCGATCGCACTGATCGCGTTATGGTCGGGCGGCGATTCGTTCTGGAAGAAGTGGGCTGTCGTGCAGTTCGTCAGCATCTGTGTGATGATCGTTGTGGTGATGAGTATCAAATTCATCGTACGGAGAAGGCGTCCTGAAGGGGAGTGGGGAGGCATCTATCGCAATACCGATCCACACTCGTTCCCGTCAGGTCATGCGGCGCGGTCATTCCTAATCGCAGTCATTGGGACAGGGTTGGGTCCCGCAGGGCTGGCGGCCGCATTATGGATCTGGGCGCCGCTCGTTGCGCTTGCGCGCGTATCGATGGGCGTGCATTATGTTTCGGATATCGTTGCAGGCGCGGCGTTTGGTATTTTGATCGCAGTGATCGGATTGCAGGTATATGAATCGCTCTTAATCTGGGTAACAGGTTTGATAGGTTTCCCACTTTGGTAAATTCTGAACCATGAAGACGCGAAGCGCACAGGGGACATTTTTCCCTGCGTTCATCGCGTCTCTGAATTAATCTGCAATTCTTTAATTCTCCCCTTTTACCGTTTTCAAATGCTCCTCGATGTGCGCAAGACCGCGCTCCACCCAAGTCTGGAGTGTGAATCCGCTCCCCAGAGTGACGTGACGCGACTCGCGTGACCACGCTTCCGGGGACAGCGACTTCAATAGTTCCGCCAGCCCCTCCACATCGTTTACAAAGCCATCCATCATTTCTTTCAATGGTTCGTCTGCGCGATAATTTTCTTTCATGTAGGCATCGCCATCGAAGTTCGGGAATTCAGGATTGTCCTCCTGCGCGGTGCGCCTGGCGCGCATACCGTATGCCGCCAAATTTACGTCGCGCGAATGTGCAGCTACCTGATGCGTGTTCCAGCCATCCTGTTCCAGCGGCGCGAACGGGTCCTGTACAGCGAGGCAGGCATCACGGAACTCCGCTGTCCTGGAAACCAGCCTTTCGATCAAATGCATTCGATATTCAGTGATTTCCTTCATTCTTCCTCCAATACCGCAACAACCTTTTCGACAATATCCTCACCTGTCTCCACCGCGTAGACCTTGATTCCATGCGAATTCAATTCGTGTGCGGCTTGACGGGTGAAACCGACCAGCCCCTGCACGGATGCGACGAATGCCGCTTCGCCCTCAACCGATCCCTGATTCGGTGCAATTAGAT
>DATDAG010000033.1:0-3083 GCA_036525495.1 Anaerolineales bacterium | reverse complement strand
TTTATCACTCTATTGCACTTCCTTTACACATGAGCCAAACATTTTTTGAGGTTTCGCATGACCGCGATTATAAGACACCAGTCAACTTTCCGTGCATTTTCCCCGCAAGGTACGCGCTCGTGCTTCAGATCGGCACATGGTGGATTCTACAAACTGTCTATATGCTAAAATCAACCCATATGACCGAAGATTTTAAAGTAGTAGCCACTAATCGCAAAGCGGGTTTTGAATACTTCCTGCTCGAAAAGTTCGAAGCGGGTCTTGCCCTGCAGGGGAGCGAGATCAAGTCCATCCGTGCAGGACAGATCAGCATCCAGGAATCCTATGTGGATATCGAGAACGGGAAACAAGCCTTTCTTGTCGAGGCACACATCGCGCCCTATGAACAAGCCAATCGTTTCAATCACGAGCCGCGGCGCAAACGAAAACTGCTTCTCCATAAAAAAGAGATCCGCAAACTTTGGGACAACGTCCGCATCAAAGGCATGACCATTGTGCCGACGCGTGTCTATCTCAAGAACGGGCGCGCCAAGATCGAGATCGCTCTGGCAAAAGGCAAAAAGACCTATGATAAACGCGCTGCAATCGCCAAGCGGGATGAAGCAAGGAGCGCTGAACGAGAAACAAGAGTTAGATAGTCGCATCAATGCTGGTTGAGTGGTCGGAGAACTTCGATATTTCATGGCGCTCGGAGATCCCGTCACCCAACCGGCGAACCAGGGAACTAAATATCATGACACCCTCCACTATAGGCGGCATCAACAAACTTCCTGAACATGAAAAGCGGGAAATTTATTCCCATTACATCCCCGGGGAATTGATCGAGAAATTCAACCTGCCAGACATTGTGCAAAACAGCGGTCTGATGAAGTTTCGTTACGCGGAAGGCTCAAGCGACGTGGAGATGATGCTCTACCACAAGGAGGGCTTTCCTGACCCAATATTATATGGTCACCTGGCAGATACGCTCAACGGGCAGATCCATGTATTGCTCTATATTTTGAATGACCCCGACTCCCCGCGCTTCGATGTAGACAAAATGCCTGACGGAAGCCCAACCCGCTTTGGGATTCGCGTGCGCAATGTTGGAGCAGAATTGTCTGCAATGCGAGCGGGTTTGGCGCCCGGCCAAGTACGGCGAGGCTTGCATCTATTCAAACAAGCGATGTCAACGTTCGAGGAATTTATCATCAGTCTGGGGCACGATATGTATTACGTCGAACCGTTGTATTATCACAATGCGATTATTTTCGAGCGGCACGGATTCGGCTATCAGATGGGGAGACGCCGGATGGAGGGTATTAACCTCGGATTTGGGGAGGGAGGCGAGTTAACTCTGAGGCTGGATGAGTCCACTCCGTTCCGTTCATCCAATGCCAGGAATAGTATCCGATTGAGGTCGTGGGCGATCCATGACGGGATTATGGGCGAACCCTTCACGAATGTCACGATGTATAAGCGCGTGGGGAAAATGTCCGGGACGAATACTGCGCCCGATTGTGGGTGGTGAACAACCGGGGCGTCTATCAAGATAGGGCAATCGCATCAAAAGTGAGGTAAAACAGGCTTCAGAGGAGAGCAACATGCCAAGGAAGCCACTAGAAGCGATAGAGGAGCATTTCAGCAAGGTAACCGACCCACGTATCGATCGGAGGAAAGAGCACAAGCTGATCGATATAATAGTGATAGCGATTTGTGGAGTGATCTGTGGAGCGGAAGGATGGACAGATATCGAGAATTTTGGGAACAGTAAACTACCTTGGCTGAAGACCTTTCTGGAACTGCCAAACGGCATTCCGTGCCATGACACATTTGGACGAGTATTCTCAATGCTGGAGGCACAGCAGTTTCAACTGGCATTTTACGAATGGGTGATGGCAGTCAACGAGATTGTGCACGGACAGATCGTCAATATCGATGGAAAACGGTTGGCAGGCTCAGAAGACAAATTTCTGGGCAAACGCGCAATCTACATGGTGAGCGCCTGGGCAGAAGAAAACGAGATCGTTCTGGGACAGTGTAAAGTGGACGAAAAGTCGAACGAGATCACCGCCATCCCCGAATTACTCAAGATATTGGCGATTTCGGGCTGTATTGTGACCATTGATGCCATTGGTACCCAAACCCATATTGCTCAAACTATTGTAGAAGCTCAGGCAGACTATGTCTTGAGTGTGAAAGAGCGAACCAGGGACACCTATTTGAAGATATTTCGGTCTTGTTTGCAGTCGATCAGGCGCATGACTTCAAGTATGCAAACTTGGAACGTCATCAGGAAATCAACAAAGGACACGGACGCATTGAAACTTGAGAATGTTGGTGTACCTCTGATCCTGCCTACCTCAACCTGATCCGTGACCGAGAAAACTGGGTTGGGCTTCGTAGCATTGTCATGGTGGTAAGCACACGGATGGTAGGTGACAAACAAACCCAAAAGACCCGTTACTATATTTCCAGTCTACCCAGTGATCCAGAAAAATTATTGCATATTGTGCGCAGGCATTGGGCGATTGAAAATGAACTGCATTGGGTCCTGGATGTAGCTATGAACGAAGATCACAGCCGCGTACGCAAGGATCAAGCTCCTGAAAACCTGGCTGTCCTGCGCCATATTGCCCTCAACCTGCTCAAGCAGGAGAAAACTGCCAAAGGCGGCATCCATGCTAAACAACTCCAAGCCGCTTGGAAGGAAGATTACCTCCTCAAAGTTCTCTCGGCTGCAATTTAGATGCGATTGCCCTACTGCAGTCCATGTGTTGGCTGGGATAATGCCGGGATCAAGAGCGGAAACCAGATCGTGGTTTTGCATTATTATTCATCCAGCTTGGCCGCTGGGGAAAATACGCTCAGCATTCAGGCGTATGGCGTTGTAAAAGAATTCGTCATCGATTTTGATGCATCCAGTCATCTCGTCAAATAGCAAAACGGACAGAAAAAATAAATTAAAAGGAGCACATAAATGAAAACAGCAAGCGGATTGGAATATATCGAAGTCGAAGCAGGTACGGGGGCGCAGGCAGAAGCGGGGAAAACTGTCGATGTGCATTACAACAGGCCAATTGCAGGATGGAACCGTCTTTGAC
>DATDAG010000032.1:0-11594 GCA_036525495.1 Anaerolineales bacterium | reverse complement strand
CCATGCGGTTGTTTTCGTAAGTTGGGTACGTGACCATCGATAGGATTTCGCCTGTTTTCGGATTCATCGCAATCACCACACCGCTCGAAATGCGGTTGAGCCCGAAAAATGTGTTCCAGTAATTGATCTCGTCCAACAGTGCGGACTCGGCTGCTTTCTGCAAGCGGGAATCAATTGTGAGCGTTACGTTCCTCCCCGGAACTGCCGGGATGGGTGGTTCAAGGTTGCGAAGCACTGCGCCAGCCACATCCCTTTGCACGACACGCAGACCGTTCGTTCCAATCAGGATATCGTCAAGTGACGCTTCTACACCGGAGTAACCGACCTTGTCGCGGTTGGCAACAAAACCGCGATCTTCATAAACACCTTGAAAGGCGGCAGGGATCGGACCAAGGAATCCGATTACATTGGAAGTCAATGAGCCGGTTGGGTAGTCTCGTATCGGTTCAATCTCGACAGATACACCCGGCCAATCTACCGATTTTTCGCCGATAACGCGTGCGATCTCTTCGCTGACATTGCACGTGATCTTGACAGGCGTATAAGGCGCAAGCGAAGCTCCCAACGCCACCATATCAGCAATCGTCGGACCTGGCACACAGGCGGAAAAGAGTTTTGCGAAATCTAATGTTTCATCTGTAACTGGTCCACCCGATGGAACGCCGGTCAATGCCGAGAGTTCACGGTAGATGTGTTGGATATCTGCATCATCGTCAGGAAGTTCCGCAGGTGTGATCACAACATTGTAGGATGCAATGTTTCGCGCCAATACATAGCCATTACGATCAAAGATAATTCCACGCGGCGCGGGGTCACTGATCCGCAACGTATAATTCTCAACTGCCTGGTTTGTCCACGTTTCAGGGGCGATCACCTGCAAATTGATCAATCGGAACAGGATCGCGCCGACAAACGCAAACATGACGCCGTATACGATCAACACGCGCCACATCGAGACCTGATACCTGTTCGTCGAACCTGAACTCATTCCGCCTCCAAAGAAGGATATGCCCAATGCGCAAGGTCGCGCATGACCGCGTACACCGGGATTGCATACAATAAATTAAACAGGACGCTGGGAAGTATGAGCAAGCCAAACGCGTCCTGGAGCGGTAAAGAAACACCGGACAACCGCAAAGCCGCCAGCATAAGCACGCTCACTAATAGTGTCCCAAGCAATGTGACGCTGAACATGGCAAGCAGGGGAGCCTGCCAGACACGCATTCGTAAAACTTTCGCCAAAGCAACGACGACAACATAGCCGGCAACAAAAACTAGCCAGTTGACACCTGAGATGAAACCGACCAATGTCCCCGTGGCTATCGCCCAATGCCAGGCAGAATCCACATCGTCCTGCAAAGCCCACGCTGCCAGCATGACAAGGGGCAGGTCTCCATAACCGGAAAGAAGGGTCAGCCTGCTGACCACAGCAGATTGCAGGATGACCGCCAAAATGATCACAGGGATTGCTATAAGATTACGCATTCTTATGGAGAGGGAAGCAACGGTGAAATGTCTACAGGTTTGAAATTTACAATGATCAATACAACTTGCAGGCGATTGAAATCCACAACCGGCTGGATGGTTGCCTGCTGGAAAAGATCATAATCTCTCGAACGGATATTGACCACCTGCCCGACGATCAAGTCCGGAGGGTAACCGCCACCCAGGCCAGAAGTCAACACAAGATCACCGGTTTCCACATTCGCATCCTGGGGAATTAATTGGAGCACAACATCTCCAGTCACAGACCCCACCAGAGAGGCTTCCTCCTCCGCGTTCTGGAGGCGGACGTTGACACTCGAAGCAGGATCAGTTATCAGTTGGACACGAGCCGCATCCGCAATTACCGCATCAACGCGCCCCACCAACCCCTGGTCGGTCACAACTGGCATCCCCCGCAGTATTCCGTCATTCGACCCGACATTGATAATAACGTAATGCAAGAACGGGCTTGGGTCGCGTCCGATCACAGCCGCGCCTTTGTAAGTGTTTTCGGTCCTTGCCTGGGCAAAATCCACCAAAGCGGCGAGGACTTGCGTCTCACCCACTTGTTGTTGCAACTGGATGACCTGCGCCTGCAATTCCGCAACCTCATTTTGCAGGTCGGAATTCTCCTGGCGGAGGGATGCAATATCACGCGGCGAGGTGAAAAAATCCTGCAACGTAATGAACCTTGAAGAGAACCAGGATTGTAAATTGATCAACGAATCGGTGAACACATTCGACGCACTGCTGAAATAACCACCCAGCGCAAGCGCCATTACTCCCCCCACGATCAGGAAAATGACCGTTGTCTGAATCGTGCGTGAAAATTGATTCCTCATGTTTGATGTTAGTGTGCCATGGAGCCGCCGTAAATGGCGGTTCGCCATTTAAAGGCTGTGGCGCGTACTACCGCGTTCCAAACCGACCAGATAACGGCTCAATCCGTCAAAATCCTCGAACACAAGCCCGGCGCCGCGCGCCACACAAGTAAGCGGGTCTTCCGCAACCCATACACGTAATTTCAGTTCATCGGTCAAACGATCAGCCAGACCCTGCAACAAGCCGCCGCCGCCTGCAAGGCAAATGCCAACATCCATTAGATCCGAAACGATCTCCGGCGGCACCTCATCCAACGCATCGCGGATCGTATCCACAATTACTTGCACCGAACCGGCCAGCGCCTCTCGCATCTCGATGGACGAAATCTCGATGCTTTCGGGCAGGCCGGTTACAAGATTGCGCCCGCGTACTTCCATCGTCTTTTCAGGGTGAAGCGGGAAAGCCGAACCGACCTTCCACTTGATCTGCTCGGCGATCCCTTCGCCGACCAACAGGTTGTATTTATTCCTCAGGTACTGGACGATGTCCTGATCCATCTCATCACCAGCCACACGCAATGAACGGGAAGCGACGACACCGCTCATGGACAGGACAGCCACTTCCGTTGTCCCACCGCCGATGTCCACAACCATGCTCCCGCGGATATCCGAGACTGGAAGCCCAGCACCCAACGCCGCCGCAATCGGCTCCTCGATCAAATATGCCAGGCGCGCCCCTGAACCCATGACCGCATCATATACTGCCCGTTTTTCGACCTCCGTCACGCCGGTGGGAATCCCAACCACCACGCGCGGACGCGGCAATGGCACAACACTCTGTTCATGCACTCGGCCGATGAAATATTCCAGCATTACCTGTGTAATATCGAATTCAGAGATCACACCATCACGCAATGGACGCACAACAGCCACGTTACCAGGCGTACGCCCGACCATCTCCTTGGCTTCCAAGCCAATAGCCAGCGGCTGACGCGAGCGTTTGTCAATCGTTACCCACGAAGGTTCGTTGATTACAATTCCCTTGCCGCGCACATTGACCAGCGTGTTCGCGGTCCCCAGGTCAATTGCTATATCTAATGAAAAAAGGCCCAATAGCCAGTTAAGCGGGTTGAACGCCAAGTTAGGCTCCTCGACGAAAGTATCAAAGCAAATTACACTCTGGAAGCATTATACCTAACAATTCGTATCCCCGTATTGTGCAACGGGTTTAAGACAAACGAGGAAGAACCAGAATCTCATCTCAAATTAAGGAGCAAGCATAAGCATGTCGAAAATCGCACTCGTAACGGACAGCACCGCCTATATCCCAGCCGACCTGACATAGAAGTACAATATCACGGTCGCTCCACAGGTATTGATCTGGGACGACCAGACCTATCGCGACGGAGTTGACATCCAATCGGCTGAATTCTTTGCCCGGTTAAAAACTGCCAAAACAATGGCCACCACATCCCAGGTATCTGTGGCGGATATGCACAGCATCTTCCAGGGTTTGGTGGAGAAGGAATATGAAGTACTCGGGATTTTCATTTCGTCAAAATTGTCGTGGACCATCCAGTCTGCAATGCAGGCAAAGGAACTGATGGGAAATACAGGCGAGAAAGTCACAGTGCTCGACAGCAACGCGACCGCAATGGCAATGGGGTTTCAGATCTTGTCCGTTGCGCGCGCCTCGCAGGAAGGCGCAAACCTGAACGACTGTATTGCGCTGGCTGAAAAAGCGCGCGAACACACAGGCGTATTCTTCGCCGTCGACACCCTCGAATTCCTCCACCGCGGCGGACGCATCGGAGGCGCCCAAAGATTCCTTGGCACACTGCTGAACATAAAGCCTATCCTGGCGCTTCAAGACGGCAAAGTCGAAGGGCTGGAGCGCATCCACACCAAGACCAAGGCACACGATCGTATTTTGGAATTGATCGTCGAAAACATCAGGGGAAAAACCCCGGTCCGCCTTGGGACACTACATGCAAACGCCCCCGAAGATGCAAAAAAAACTCCTTGAACGAGCCTCAAAAGAATTGAACATGGTGGAAAGCGTCTTCACCGAAGCCAGCCCAGTGATCGCCAATCACGCCGGCCCCGGCACAGTGGGGCTTGCCTACATGGCTGGAATGTAATTCTTCTCACCCCCCTGCCCCTCTCCCGATGGAAGAGGGGTTTTCATTACGTGTATAATTCGAATATGCAACACACAGACGCGTTGGTCATCGGCATTGCAGGAGGATCAGGCTCAGGCAAGACAACGGTCGCGCAGGAGATTCTGCAACGTGTCGGTCCGGAACGAATCGCCTTCATCCAGCACGATTCTTATTACAAGGATTTAAGCGGACTTCCACCGGCTCAGAAAGCGGAAGTCAACTTCGACCACCCCAACTCGCTCGAGACGGAACTTCTGACCCAGCACATCGCTTCGCTTCGCAACGGGAAACCTGTCGAGATCCCGATCTACGACTTCTCCACCCACAGCCGCACCAGCCAGACCTACACCGTCAAGCCGCGCACGGTCATTCTCGTGGAAGGCATTCTCATCTTCACCGAAGCCGCCCTACGGGATATGTTTGATGTGAAAATTTTCGTGGACACCGATTCAGACCTGCGCTTTATCCGCCGCCTTGAACGCGACATCACGGAACGCGGACGGACCACCGAATCCGTCATCAAACAATACCAATCCACGGTCAGGCCCATGCACATGGAATTTGTCGAACCGTCCAAGCGCTATGCCGATGTCATTATTCCCGAAGGCGGACACAACACCGCCGCATTGGATATGGTCGTTGCGCGTATAGAAGCGTTGTTGAAATAATTATCCGTTGGGGCGAGGATGTCTCGCCCAAATTTCTTATAATAAAGGAGAAACAAATGGCAAAACAATGGAGCACCCCTCCCGCAATGCAGATAGACCCCAAGAAGAAATACAAGGCACACCTGGAAACCGACAAAGGCACCATGGTGATGGAACTGTTCGCAGACAAGACCCCAAATACTGTCAATAATTTTGTGTTCCTCTCCCGCGAAGGCTATTATGACGGCGTTATCTTTCACCGCGTGATCGCGAATTTCATGGTGCAGGGCGGCGACCCCACCGGCACCGGCTCAGGCGGACCCGGCTACAAATATGCCGACGAATTCCATCCCAGCCTGAAACACGACAAGCAGGGTGTACTCTCCATGGCAAACGCAGGACCAGGCACAAACGGCTCGCAATTTTTCATCACCCACCTCCCCACCCCGCATCTCGACAACCGCCATAGTGTGTTCGGTCAGGTCGTGGATGGACTTGACGTCCTCATGTCCATCCCGCCGCGCGACCCGAACAACCGTAATGCCCCTGCAGTAAAGATTCTCCGTGTCACCATCGAAGAAAGCGAATAAGAAAGAGTCTGTCAAGAAATCAAAGAGCGCGCAGAAGCCAAAGGAAAAACCTTCTGCGCGCTCTTCACGCGTTACCAAAAAGAAAGCATCCCGTACAGCACGATCAAAATCAACTCAATCGATTGTTCCAACCGAAAGTGTGCCTGAATTTCAGGTTCAAAATCCAGTCAAACGGTCGGGGCGCAACCTGCGGACCAACCTTCTCCGCGTAATTGCCCTGCTGGCTGTGATTGGGATCACTTATTACATCTACAACATCCGTGACCGGGTGCAGGATTTCGAGCAGTTCGGCTATGCAGGCATTTTCCTGATCGCGCTCATGGCAAATGCAACCGTTCTCCTGCCCGCGCCCGGCGTTGCCATCATCTACGCCATGGGGGCTGTGTTCAATCCATTGTGGGTCGGTCTCGCGGCAGGGACAGGCGGCGCGCTCGGCGAACTCTCCGGATACCTGGCTGGTTTCAGCGGGCAGGCTGTTGTAGAAAAGACAGATATATACCACCGTTTCCAACCCTGGGTGGATAAATACGGAGGTTGGGCAATCCTGGTACTATCGGCAATCCCCAATCCATTTTTTGATGTGGCAGGCATCGCGGCAGGCGTCGCAAAAATGCGAATTCAAACCTTCCTGCTCTTTACATGGATCGGACAAATCATCAAGATGTCGTTATTTGCTTTCGCAGGGCACTATTCCCTGGAGTGGATAGAAAATTTCATGAAATAAAGGGATAAGAATAATTCCCTAATCCATGTCTTCGCGCAACTCCCCACTGTCGGCGGTATGCAATCTTTCAGGCTCCTCCTGCAACACATCAATGAGGCTGTGAGGCAGGTCGCTCATCAACGGCGCCAAAGGAACAGAGGGAGGTGTGGTGATCTTCCCCGGTCGCGGGGGTGGCTGGACGCGGGGTCTGGTCTCATCCTCCGCGCGCTTGCGAACGATGCGGGCATCGTCAGAAAGCGTTCCAACGTAATATCCCATCACCGAATAGACCTCCCGTCTGGGAGTCACCCAGCCGATCCATTCCCCGCTTCGATTGAACAGGAACGGGAAAACGAGAAAGGCATCCGCGTCTCCTTTTGATGAGTAGATGGGTATCGTCCGTTGCTGATTTTGGGACATGGTTCATTTCTCCCGGGCGGTATTACTCGACATCATTATACGTCCAGTAGCGATTTATGAAAAAGTTCCAAAGCATGACTACACCGATGGCGAAAAGCAACGTCGCATTTTTTGCGAGTGCATCAGCCACGTCAAACGAAAGGTGCGCCATGCTCTCGAACAGTTTTGCAAGCGGAGGCTCGATATATTTCAGGATCGGTATCCTGATGGCAATCCCAATGGCATTGACGACGAAAAACATCCCCAACTGGCGGTGGACGGGCTTTGAACGCGAATCGGGATATGTCCAATAACGGTTACCGAAGAAGTTGTTGACCACGGCACAAATAAACGAAATACTTCCTCCCAGCACGAGCGGAAAATGAAACGCCTGGGTCAACAGGTTCATCACGCCGATGTCGATCAACGAACCGATAGCGCCAACGACCGCAAATTTTACAAAGCGGACATGTTCCCTACGCTCAGTCACGTTCAGGCGAGCCCCAGTTTTTGTTTGAAGTAGGGGACTGTCTTTTGCAAACCTTCTTCCAGTTCCACCTTGGGTTCCCACTTCAGGATCGAACGGGCGCGCGTGATGTCCGGCTGGCGTTGTTGCGGGTCACGGACACTGCGCGCGTCCTTGACATACGTGATTCCGCCTTTGTTGTCCACGATGCGATTGATGGTTTCCGCGAATTGCAGGATGCTCATTTCGTTCGGGTTGCCGATGTTGACCGGCAGGTGTTCGTCCGAGTAGAGCAGTTTGATAATACCGTCGATCAGATCGTCCACATAGCAGAACGAGCGCGTCTGATTGCCGTCACCGTACACGGTCAATGGCTGACCGAGCAATGCCTGCTTGAGCAGGTTCGGCAGGGCGCGCCCATCCTCGAGGTCCATGCGTGGACCGTAGGTATTGAAAATGCGGATGATACGCGTGTCCACATCATGATAGCGGTGGTATGCCATTGTCAAAGATTCCGCGAATCGCTTGGCTTCATCATAGACAGCGCGCTGTCCTGCCGGGTCCACGTTGCCAGTGTAATCCTCCCTTTGCGGATGAACGAGAGGATCCCCGTAAATTTCACTCGTAGACGCCAGAAGGAATTTCGCGCCATGAGCCTTTGCGACCCCCAGGCAATTGTGCGTCCCCAACGCGCCAGCCTTCATCGTTTGGATTGGCAGGTTGAAATATCCAGCCGGAGACTGCGGGTTTGGGCTGGCAGGCGAAGCGAAATGCAAAAGGGCATCCACCTTATCCTTCACAAAAATATAGTTCGAGACATCATGCTTTTGAAACGAAAACTTTTCATTCCCCATCAGGTGGGCAATGTTGCCCGGGTTACCCGTAATGAAATTATCCAGTCCTATGACCTCATGCCCTTCGCTGAGAAGGCGGTCACATAAATGTGAGCCGAGAAACCCGGCCGCTCCTGTAATCAAAATTCGCATGTGTTCATTCCTTTGTTATTAGATTTGCACTTCGTGTGCTTGATGGACTGGCTTACCCAGCCCCTACTTCCAATCAACCCTCGTGACAAGCCCATCGCCGGTCACCTGGTATGCCTGGCTATTGCCGCTATCCACCAGCCATAGGTTCCCTTGATAGACGACAGCGATAAAGTCGCCGGCCTGCCCATTGATCTGATCCGGCGCCCAAACAGGGATCTGCGGCTGGAGGCCGGGCGCGTCATTCGCAGGGAAAATTATCCGACGGTTCGATCCATCACGATCCATCACAACGACTCTATACCGGCTCGTCTCGCTCTGCTCTGGGAAGATGGCTTGCAGATACGAGACCTGATATTGCCGCTCCGTCGAACTGGGCTGCAAGTACGATGAAGACGGGTAGGCAAACATTCCCGTCTGTTCGACAATCTCCACATTGGCATCATTCGAAAATGACACGGCGCTGATGTCGAAAAACGGAGAATCCTCTTCACTCACGAGGCTGGGCGGCGGCGCATGAGACGTGTAGTATAAAGTTTGCCCGTCCGCACCCCATGAAATGGACGGGAGCCATGCCCAGTCGCTGTGGGTGTTGAAGGGCGTGATGTCCAGCAATGGCTTGATATATTTGCCGTCGATATCCACTAGCCCGATCCCATCCGGGCGTGCATAGGCTAGACGTCCATCCGGAGAAAAAGCATACACTACCCCCCACCAGCCATAGACGCCCCCACTGCTCGCGTCGAGGATCTTTGCCTTCGCACCTGTAGTAATGCTGTAACGGTGCAGGTCATTGTTTGCCTGCCAGCCCGGGGCGGCACTGCGCGGCTCGACGGTTGAATACGCAATCGAATTCGTACCAGGGATCCACTCCGCATAATGGACAACATTGGCAATGCCAGTGCTGAACGGTTTGCCTCCATTCGTCCGTACAGCCCAGATTGTGTTGATTTCCGTATCAGCAGGCTTGGTGGATTTGCGGGTGAAAACCAGGTAACTGCCATTGGGCGAGAGGAAGAAGATGCGTCCGTCCAGGTCGCCGGTGGTGACGATGGGTGTACGGTTGGAAGTGGATGCGTCAATGAGCCAGGCGTTGCCACCCGCCAGATAGGCGATCTTGCCTGGGATCGGCAGCGGCGCAAAAGACGATTGCACCCCCACCATTACGATCTCCGGCGCGCCCTCCCGCAGGGTCACAGACTTGACGATGGAACGGCTGACTTCTTCGTCGTCTTCAAGCACGATACGATATGTCAATTCCAGCAATCCATTCACACCGGCTTGTACGAGTCTTGTTTCACCGTCGGGCAACGATTCGTTACGCACAACTTGTCTTTCAAACGCAATGATCTGTTCCTCGGTTTCGAATCTCTCTTCGACGCGCGTGAGCGTGACAGAATCTCCGTTGTTCAAAACTGTGTACAGGGGCGGCTCCGATTTGTCAAGGTTCCCGATCGTAATGCCTGTGTTTTGCAGTGCCTGCGAGACCGTGCTTCCGGCTGGCAAAGTGACATCCCGCGTGTCACCGTCCGCGATGATGCGGATGGCGATATCTTCGCTTGTGACCTGTGGGGAGCGGCAGGCTGTCAGCACGGCAATTGCCAGTAAAAAAAGGAGCAGGTGTCGGGTAAGAGAGAAGCGGTGCATTTTGTCTGTCTGCGCTTCGGTCTCCGTCTTCGCTTCGCTCAGACAGACCTAACGCGATAATCCGTTGTATAATCCTTGCGCTATCGAATTCGTCCAACAATGGTCATGACGCCATCTGCGATCGAGATCGTTTGTATCCGCAAGCCAGTGGCAACCGGACCAATTGAGCCGGTGTAAGCCTCCTCGACCATCGAAGAGATCGCGGCATTGAGTCCTTCAGGCGCAGGAAGCGGACCGAAATCGGCAGAAATGATCTCGATCTTTGGTTTGGCGTTTTCATCCACGCCTACTGATACGACGATGCCAATGTTGGCGGCAAACATGCCCTGCTGGGTCTTGCCGAAGATCTGCATTTGCCCATCACGCAGGTACACTTGCGGGCCTGTGATGAGCGGTTTTTCATCCTGTTGCAAGTTCTGGTCGGTCTCCAATCGGAGAGCCAGCACCGATGTGATCTGTGTCTCAGTGATGTTTATCGTCACTTCGCCGGTTTGAACGCCCGCCTCGAAAGCGCGTTTGATCTCATCCTTCAAACTTTCAGCGGCTTCAGTCGAAACAGGGACGGGAACACGGTCCGAATAATCGGGTCCGCCAACAAAAACAGTGCAGGCAAGCGATACCGCGACGAGCGCAACAAGAAATAATAAAAATGATTTTGATCTTTTCATTTGCAATCCATTATAAAATTTATTAAGCGGAGCAATTATAGCATGAGCGACTTTGAAGAATCCCCCGAGCAAAACATCGAAACAGAACTGTCACTTTCGTTGAAATTGGAGGCGATCCTGTTCGTGGCGGCGGAACCTGTGACCATCGCGCAACTGGCGACGGCTGTGGATGTGGCTCCTTCCGTCATCGAACGCGGACTGAACGAATTGGACGCTTCACTCTCGACCCGCGGCCTGCGCCTGCAACGACACGCCGGGCGTGTCCAATTGACCACCGCGCCGCAACTCGCCGAGTTAATCGAGCGTTTTCTTGGGCTCGAAGCGATCACCCACCTCAGCCGCGCCGCGCTGGAGACCCTGGCGATCATTTCGTATCAGCAACCGGTCACGCGCCCGCAGATCGATTCCATCCGCGGCGTAAACAGCGACAGCATGATGAAGAGTCTATTAAATAAGGGGCTTATCCTGGAGTCCGGTCGCGCCGATGGACCGGGACGTCCCATCCTGTATTCCACAACACCCGAATTCCTTCAACACTTTGGCTTGAACTCCATACTCGAAATGCCTCCGCTCGCCAAACCCGATGAGGATGCGCCGGAAGAGGAAGAGTTGTTGAAAGGGTAAAGCGGTGCATCATCTTCCCTTATCAAGATCAGACAGGGAACATTAGATGACTATTCCCCGACTGTTACATCACTGGGACAGGCATCTCCCGGCACATCCTGAAATCACCAGCATCATAAGTTCATAACGGGTTCCAAAATTGACAGGATGGAAAGATGAGGATTTCAAGATGAACGTATTTATTACATCGTAAACTAAGTTTCTTTGAACTTATCATTGGCAGATTGAACGGCAACGTACTGTGAATTGAGTTTGGAACGAGCAGTCTGGATGGAGAATTGCCAATCAATCTTGATTTTTTGTTCGGTACGTTCCGTCACCAAAGCCAGGATTTCTTGTTCCAGCTTTTCGATGGTTGGTATTCGCCGATGGAGACACTGTCTGGAAAGTGCTGAGAAC
>DATDAG010000031.1:0-25115 GCA_036525495.1 Anaerolineales bacterium | reverse complement strand
CCCGAAGTGGACAAGGTCTGGGCACAGGTCTCACGTTTGGTCGGCGAAGAGATGAGCAACACATTACGCGGCGTATTAATCAGTCAGGACGTGGAAAATTAATGACAACCAATCAACCAAGTAACTGGCAAAAATCCATCGAAGGCGAATGGCACGGACTGCCGTCCATCTTCGACCCCGAAGGCAATCACATCGGCTACAACAAGGTCTACCGTTCATCCGTTTTCGAAGATGGCAAGACCACCTACTACATGAATACCCACCTTGAAGATGCATCCGGTCCGCTTGTGCCGCGTTTTGAAGTCTCAGACATCTTTGCGTTCGGGGTGATTGACTCAGACAAAGACCGCATCTATCTCGGACCTGACTTCATCGGCGCGGGTCACCCCTACGGGACTCTCGTCGATGCGCACTACTACTCCCCAGGCTGGACAGGCGACCTGCGCACGATGGTTCACATCCTGCCCGATGGCGAGACGCAGGTGTATTCTTCCCTCATCTACGATGGACCGAAGATCTGCACTGTCTTCAATGGCATCTATAAAGTTGCTTTTGATTATCATGACAACCCAGAGACCAAGTCCCGCATCGACGCATTCTGCGCCACCGAAAAAGTCAACGGACGTAACCCGCATATCCTCCCATCAAAGAAAAGCGGAGCATGGGAAGGCGAGATGTTCGTCTATGGTGCCGACCAGGAACAACTTGGCGTGAACAAAGTCCGCATGGACTATAAGCCGCTTGACCTGCTCCGCGCCGAGATGGATGTAACCGTCAGCGGTGTGTTCGAGAAGAAATATAAGTTCAACCGCTATCGCAACAACAACCGCCACTTCTTTGAAGGTCCCGATCTCTTCGGTAACAGCTTTGGTTACGGACGTGCATTGTACACAAGTCAGCATTTTTATGGCGAATCACTAAAAATAAAAGGACGCGAGTTCATCATTGATAACAACTTCACCATGAGCGTTGTCTGGCAGATCTATAAATCTGACAAATTGCAATACACGACGTTTGGTGTATTGAATTGGACAGAGAGTTAATGACCAAAACGATCGTCATCACAGGCTCCACCAAAGGCATCGGCTACGGACTCGCCGAAGAATTCCTCAAACGCGGACATAACGTTGTCGTCAGCGGGCGGAATCAGGAACGACTTGACAAGGCTGTGTCCACGCTCTCGGCGAGATACAAGAATGTCGCTGGCTTCCTCTGCGATGTGACAAAATTCGATGACCACGAAAAACTTTTCGCCTTTGCAAATGAGAAATTCGGCCGCGTGGATATCTGGATCAACAATGCAGGCGTCAGCCTTCCCCGTCACATGTTATGGGAACAGCCAAAAGAAAACCACGACAACATCATCGCATCCAACCTGACCAGTGCCATTTATGGCTCACAAGTTGCAGTCAAAGGGATGCTTCCACAAGGCGGCGGATATGTCTTCAATATGGAAGGACATGGCTCTAACGGACGCATCGTCGCAGGCATGAGCATCTATGGCGCGACCAAAAGCGGGCTCACCTATTTCACCAAAAGCCTTGCGGAAGAGACGAAAAACACACCCGTCAAAGTTTGCCTGCTTAGCCCAGGCATGGTGGACACCGACCTGCTCAAAGTGGATTACAAAGGTGCGCCCGATAAGTTCGAAGCCGCCAAGCGAATACTTAACATCCTCGTTGACAAAGTAGAAACAGTCACACCCTTCCTCGTCGAGAAGATTCTCGCCGAACCGAAACACGGTTCAAGAATTGCGTGGCTGACCACTGGCAAAGTAATGTTTCGTTTTATGACATCAAGTTTCATCAAAAGAAAGATCTACGACTAATGACCTTTGACCCCAACGACTTCAAACGTGCCATGGGACAGTTCGCCTCAGGCGTCACCGTGGTAACCACCAAACATGGTGACACCCCCATCGGCATCACCGCCAGCTCTTTCACAAGTCTGAGCCTCAATCCTCCGCTCGTGCTGGTTAGCCTCGATAAAAAACTCTTCACGCACAACGTCATCGCCGAAAGCGGATTCTTCGCGGTCAATGTTTTATCTTCGCGTCAACTTGAATTGGGCATGCGCTTTGCAGGTATGAAGCCTGAGATCAAAGATCGCTTTGCGGGACTCGATATACATACCGCCGAAACAGGTGCGCCGCTGCTGCCCAACTCGCTCGCGTGGGTCGATTGCAAAATCTGGAACATGTACGATGGCGGCGATCACACCATCTTTGTCGGTGAGGTCAAGGCGTTATCTGTGTCAGATTTGGATATGCCGCTTTTGTATCACAACAGGCTGTGGCGTCGAAGCGAAGCGCTTGATGTCCCAACCGTGCCTATCCAGGCCACTTTGGTAGACGTCGGTTTGCGGGATGGAATCCAGCGTGAAGAGAAGTTCATCCCCACTGAGATGAAACTTGAATACATCCAAGGCTTGATGGATGCGGGACTCAGGGAGATTCAAGTCACATCTTTTGTGAACCCGAAGATCGTGCCGCAGATGTCGGATGCCGCGGATCTTTCCGCGCTGTTGCCTGACTCTGACCTGGTGACATTTTCCGCGCTCGTGCTGAATCTCAAAGGACTCGAACGCGCTGCTGCCGCTGGCATCAAAAAAGTGGACATGGGCGTGCCTGCCACAGAAACGCTCGCAAAGCGAAATGCCAACACAACAGTCGAAGACGGCATGAAAGAAATGGAAGTGATGGTCAAGAAGGCGCGCGAGTATGGGATGCAGGTGCGCGCGGGTGTGCAGGTTGCATTCGGATGTGCGTTCGAAGGCAAGGTGGACCCAGGTAAAGTGATTTCGATGTCGCGCAGATTTTTGAACATGGGCATCGATGAGTTATCGCTGGCTGACTCGGCTGGGCTTGGTAACCCGCAACTGATCCGCAAGATCGTGCAGGAAGTTTTACCGCTGGCTGGGGATATCCCCCTCGTATTGCATCTCCACGACACCCGCGGACAGGGACTCGCAAATCTTCTCTCCGCATTGAAATCAGGCATCACCATGTTCGACACCTCTTTTGGAGGTCTCGGTGGTTGCCCGTTTATCGAGTATGCCAAAGGCAACATCGCCACAGAAGATACCGCCAACATGCTGCACGAAATGGGTATTCAAACGGGCATTGACGTAAAGAAAGTCGCTGAATTATCACGCAAGATGGAAGAATATTTAGGCAAAGAGTTGCCTGCCAAGATGGCTCATCTTATATAAAGAACTACTCGCTGGTCGAGTAGTTCCGAGCGGTAGCGAGGAATGTATCGAGACCAACACGTAACTTCCCAACAAAAACTTATTGGTTATCGCACAATGTGGTCTCGATACGCTTTGCTACTCGACCACCGTAGGAAATAAAAATGTCCCAAACCATCTCCGAACGAATCATCTCCAAACACGCAAATCAACAAGTCCACGCAGGTGACATCGCCATCGTGGATGTGGATGCCGTCATGGCAACCGATGCCACCGCCCCTTTTGCTATCAAAGCCTTTGAGAATATGGGCGGCAAAAAAGTCTGGGACAAAGACAACGCCTACCTCATCATTGACCACGCCTCACCCGCTCCGAACGAACGAGTTGCCAACCTCCACAAACTCATGCGTGAATTTGCTCGTGAACAAAGCATCAAACTTTACGATGTCGGTGCAGGGATTTGTCATCAGCTTATAGTGGAGAATCATCACGTCAAACCTGGTGACCTATTCCTCGGCGCGGACTCACACACACCTACTTACGGCGCGCTCGGCGCATTTGCTGTCGGTGTTGGTTCAACCGATTTAGCAGGTGTACTCAGAACTGGAAAAACGTGGCTCAAGGTTCCACAGACAGTGTTATTCACGCTCAATGGACAATTATCCAAAGGTGTCGTTGCCAAAGATATTATTTTGTTCCTAATACAAAAAATGGGAGTGGAAGGCGCGGTCTACGAAGCGATCGAGTTCAACGGAATGGCTGTCGAATCGATGACACTTGCCTCGCGCATAGTTCTCACCAACATGGTCGCTGAGATGGGTGCCAAAACGGGACTCGTTGATACGAAAGGCTTGGGACTTCCTTATCCCGTCGAGCATCAACTCGTAGATGAATCCGCAAGCTTCCGTGCCAAGTTCACCTTCGATGTTTCGGAAATTCGTCCGCAAATTGCCAAGCCGCATTCACCTGATAACGTCGTCCCAATTGACGAACTCATCGGCACAAAAATTGACGCCACATTCATCGGCTCCTGCACCAACAGCCGTCTCGAAGATTTGCGCTCCGCCGCCGAAGTTTTGCGCGGACAAAAACTTGCCGTGCGTTTACTCATTGCCCCTGCCTCCAAAGCGGTCTATGACGCCGCGCTTGCCGATGGAACCATCCAAACATTGAACGAAGCTGGTGCTGTCTTCATCACCTCGGGTTGCGGACCTTGCGTCGGAACACATCTCGGCGTCCCTGGCGATGGCGAGACAGTGATCTCTTCCACCAATCGCAACTTCCAAGGTCGCATGGGCAACCCGAAGAGCAATATCTATTTGGCGTCGCCTGCCGTTGTCGCTGCAGCGGCCGTAGCGGGCGAGATCGTTGATCCCGAAAAGCTATAAGTAATCTTTGCGGAGAAATTCTGTGCCTGAAAAAGTTAGCAAACGAATTTTCATTGGCGAGTTAGTAGTTATTGTTTTACCATTATCACTATTACTCTTAATTGCGACTTCACATCAAACTTATTCGACAATCGTATATTCTTTGAAGAACAATATTGCAATTACAGTACTCGCACTTGTATCTTGCATTGCACTTCTATCAGGATTAATGATCTCAAAAACTTTCCTGAACTATGGTTCATCTGGTTTACAAGAGCTAAAACCTTACCAGTGGATGCTTTCTTTTGTTGGAATAATAATCCCCATTGCATCATTGATTAGCATGCTATTACCTCCATCACCCCCCTATTCTGAGATGGATATGTTTAGAGATGATTTTCATACCTTTATTTTGGGATTTCCAATATTTATCCCATACATCCACTTGATACTTGAAAGACTACTTCGCAAAGATATGAGTATACAATGACAAACACCCTCACAGGCAAATCCCACGTCTACAACGTAGACAACATCGACACCGACCGCATCATTCCTGGCAAGTATACCAAGACCCTCGACACCTCCGACCTTGCCTCACATGTGCTCGAAGACCTCGACCCTGCCTTCTGCAAAACTGTCCGCGTGGGAGATGTGCTCGTAGCAGGCGGCAACTTCGGGTGCGGGTCGAGCCGTGAGCAGGCACCCATCGCGCTCAAAGCGGCGGGCGTATCCGCAGTCGTTGCCAAATCCTTTGCGCGCATCTTCTTCCGCAACGCCATCAACATCGGCTTGCTCGTTGTTGAAGCGCCGAATCACGAAATCCAAAACGGAGCACAGGTCACCATCGATATCGAAAACGGAATCGTCACCAGCGATGGCAAGGAATATCGCGCGACGAAGATGCCCGATGTGATGATGCAAATTCTCAACGCGGGCGGGCTGGTGGATTTTCTCAAAACGAACGGAGGTTATTAATGAAGCCGCTCGAAGGTTTGCGCGTCCTTGAATTTACCCATGCCGTACTCGGCCCCGCGTGCGGTTTGATCCTCAGTGATCTTGATGCCGAGGTCATTCGTGTTGAGCCGCTCAAAGGTGATCCCACCCGCAACCTCAAGGGCTTCGGCCAGGGTTACTTTCCCTTTTTCAATCGCGGTAAAAAAAGCATTGCCATAAATCTCAAGGATGAACGCGGGCTGGAAGTGATCCATAAACTTTTGGATTCGACCGACGTGCTGATCGAAAATTACGCGCCTGGCACCATGGATCGACTCAAATTGGGATATGAAGAACTCGCTTCGCACTACCCGAAACTTGTCTACTGCCAATTAAAAGGATTTCTCCCTGGACCTTATCAACACCGAACCGCCCTCGACGAAGTTGTCCAAATGATGAGCGGACTCGCCTACATGACGGGACCTGTGGGTCAGCCGTTGCGTGCAGGCGCATCCATCATTGATGTGACCACAGGTATGATGGGCGCGATGGCGATCTTGGTCGCGTTGCGTGAACGGGACAAAACAGGCAAAGGTCAATTGGTGCAAAGTGCTTTATTTGAAACCGCCGCCTTCCTGATGGGACATCACATGGCGTATTCCGCCGTCTCGAAAGAACCTGTCCCGCCGATGCCTGCGAGAGTCAGCGCATGGGCGATCTATCATCAATTTGAGACAAACGACAACCAGCGCATATTTATCGGTGTGACGAGTGATAAACAATGGGAAAAGTTCTGTCAGGTGTTTGAACGCGAAGATTGGTTCAATGACGAAAGACTCAAAACCAACAATAACCGCATCACCGAACGAGAATGGTTCCTGCCTGCTGTGCGAGAGATGATTGCAACGTATTCATTAGCAGAGGCATTGGTGAAATGCGAGCAAGCCGAGATTCCCTTTTCGCCGATTGCCCGTCCTGAAGACCTTTTTAAAGATGCACAACTCAACCAAGGAGACAGTTTGATCGGTGTCACCTTGCCAAATGGAGATATTACCAAACTCCCCCGTTTGCCATTCAAGTTGGAAGGTCAGGAAGAAGCCGAAGAAGCCTACTTATCCAAATTCGGGGAGCATACAAAAGCGATATTGAAAGAGTTAGGGTTGGAATGATGTTCAAATAGAACGGAACATATTGGGTTCATGCGGTAAAATTTCGATTGTCAATCAATGGAATAAGGAACCGCCATGAACCAATACGATCTATTCAACCAAGGACCCTCCCAATACACATCCCTCGATGAACTATTCAGTGACATGATGCAAATGACCGATGACCCGCTTGCCGGTGCAGGCACGAACGTGGTCATCAGCCGCGGGAACCCGGAAGCCAGATTGCTCATCGTCGGTGAAGCGCCCGGACCGCAGGAAAATATTCAGGGGAAGCCATTTGTCGGGCGGGCGGGGCAATTACTGGATAAGATTCTCGAAGCGGGTAAATTCGATCCCGAAAAAGATGTGTTCATTACCAACTCCGTTTTTCGTATGCCGCCCGGCGAAGACGGCAAGAGCTTCCGCAAACCCACAGACAAAGAGGTCGAATATTATCGTCCCTACGTGAATGAGATCGTCCGCCTTGTTGACCCGCTCATCATGCTGTTGACCGGGAATGTTGCCTGCCTGTCCATTCTTGGGAAGACCGGGATCACCTCCCTGCGCGGGCAATGGACTCAACTGCACGGACGATGGGTCATGCCGATATTTCATCCCTCGTATCTGCTTCGAAACCCATCCAAGGAACCTGGTTCTCCAAAAGCGCAAATGTGGGACGACATACGCGAAGTGCGCAGGAAATATGACGAACTGATGGGGTAATAACGACTTCCAGTAAACGCAAAAGACTCCCCGATTGAGGGAGTCTTTTTTGGTTGCGATTCAGTTGCAACTACTTATCGCCTGATTTGCTTACACTGCCCACCCCGCTGACCTGTTTGGTCACACTTGGCGAGCCGTAATAGTTGATCGAACCGGCTCCCGAGATATGCGCATCGAGTTGGTCATCCACCCACACGGTGGCGCTGCCCGCGCCGCTCAGGTTGACATCCACAGTTTTGCTGTGTAATTCCTTGCCATTGAAATTTCCAAAGCCGCTGATGTTCAGGTTGAAATCATCCGCTTCGCCGGAGGCGGTCATGCTCCCTGCGCCACTCATGGTCACAGAGAGGTTTTCAACGGCGATATCGTTCAGTTCCAGGTTGCCGGCGCCGCTGATCGAAATATCAAGTTCATCAGACACGATGCCTTCGAAATTGAGTTCCCCGGCGCTTCCGAGATCCACTTCCGTCAGATCCTTGACGACGATCGTGATCCTGACAGGCTTTGTCGGGTTGATATGCTTGTTATCATCAGACTTGTAAAAGATTTCAAGCGTATCGTTCCGGACCCGGGTCTGCAACCCCTCAAGCAGATTATCCTCAGCTTCGATCTTGACCGAGATTGAAGAACCCTGTGTCACAAAGACCTGCGCCGGGTAATCCAATTCGATGGTTGTGAAGTCGCTCACTTCACGTGTCTGTGTGATCACGTTTCCAGAACCCGGTTCGCCCGGACCCACGTAGAAACCGCCATCATTGAACACATAGAATGCGGGTGGAGTGTCCCATCCAAGTTGCGGGGCAAAGAAGATCGCCAGCACCACGCCGCCTAGGATGACCACATCCATCAAGAGGTTTACGTACTGCCAATAGGATCGCAGGATAAGACCGACGCCCGCTGCGATGAGCAGATAGGGCCAGATGTAGGTCAGCGCCCACAGGTTCGAGGCGGGGATGCTTCCTGATTTGGTAAGGAGCCAGATCGTTCCCGCGGCAATGAGAAGCAATGGACCGAATAATGATCGAGGTTTAGACATGTTTTTCCTTCTTTCTTGATTGATTAAAGTAGTAGGTGCGAGGTACCACGGATGGCGGTTCCTAACTCGCAGGTGGGATCGAATCCGACGATGAGTCATCCTTCTTCCTGCCGAACAGACCGGAGCGGCTTAAGATCATGTAAGCGCCCAAAAGGATGAGCAGGATCGGGAAGAGCAGGTTGTTGAATGACGAGAAGATCAGTTCGAAGAACGCGCCAAAGATGATGAACAGGATCACTCCCACTTTCATTACACCTGTACCGGATTTCCTCTGGTTTGCATCACCGCCATACCAGCCCATGATATAGATGCCCAAGCCTACAAAGATGACAATGAATGTCCAGAAATAAGACATGGATTCCCAGCGGCCAGTAATGTTCTGGAACAGCAACACCAGCCCGATTCCGCCGACGATACTGCCGGGGATGGCGAAGCCAGAGGTCTGTTTGCCGCCTGCGAACATTGCCACAAAGAATATTGCGCCAATTGCGATGATGATGAAGGGCCAGAGCCCCCCCCAATCCACATTGCGGAAGACCTGACCTGCCAGGACCAGGAGTCCGAAGGCGATCATGACCGCGCCTCCGATCAGCGCACCAGCGTTGGAACGATTCTTTTGCATTTTCTTTCTCCTTTCATATGTACTTGCTTCCTTCAAGATTACACACTTTTCCAATCCAAACCAACTGAAACTAATCAGGAGTCAATAGGTACATTTATCCTTACGCAAAACTCATGGAGAAGTTTCGTCATTGACGATGAACATTTCCAACAAGGATAATGCCTTTTTAACAGGGGCAGGCTTCGGGTAAGAACGAAGCGCCGCGCCATTCATCCAAAGGTGGCAGATGAGAGTCTGTAAACCATTCTCTGGATGGGTCTGAAAACAGTCCGAATTTGCTAGAATGATTGTAATCAAAAGGGAGCCAAACGATGAAACCAGTGTTGCGTAACTATCACGATGAACAAGATTACCGATCCGTGGATGATTTTCTTATTGCTCACTACCAATCTGGCAACAAGGATGGCAACTGGATCGAACCTGCCTGGGAATACATGCACTTTCACCCCAACCTCGACAGTTCTTCGCTTGCAAGGATCGGAATTTGGGAGGAAGCAGGAAAGACCGTCGCTGTTGCGCATTACGAGTGGCATCTGGGAGAGGCGTTCTTTCAATTCCACCCCTCGTATCGGCATTTGCGGCGGGAGATGATCGGGTACGCTGAAAAAAATCTTTACGGTCTAAAAAAGGACGGGCGCAAATACCTGCGCGCTTACATCAACGACAATGATAAAGACTTCCTATCGCTGATCAGGGAACGAGGATATGAACATGATCCACAAGGCGACCGCCCCATGGCGAAGTTCGATATCCCAGACCCATTCCCGCCGATCAACCTGCCAGATGATTTTCAACTGAAAAGCCTGGCAGATGATTGCGACTGGGCGAAAGTCCATCGCGTGCTGTGGCGCGGATTCAACCACGAGGGCGAGCCTCCTGCTGGAGAAGATGAACTTGAAAGCCGCCGCAAGATGTTCGATACGCCCAATGCACGCCGCGACTTGAAGATCGTCGTAGAAGCACTGGGCGGGAATTTCGTAGCTTTTTGTGGAATGTTCTACGAACCGACCGGCTTATTTGCCTACGTTGAACCGGTTGCCACCGATCCCGATTACCGCCGCATGGGATTGGGAAAGACCGCCGTGCTGGAAGGAATCCGCCGCTGCAGCGAGTTGGGTGCGAAACTGGCTTATGTCGGGTCTGATCAGGCGTTTTATCTTTCGGTTGGCTTCAAGGTCATTCACACCAGCCAGTGCTGGTTGAAATATCTGTAGCAGGCAATTATTGGGTGACGCAATACAATGTATTGACATTTTCCAGAATATCGTTGGAAAGCCCCGGCGTCTCGATAAGTATCTGGCAGGCTTGCAGGGAAATATAAGGGTCGGAAGTAATTGCAGGCGACACTTCAATTAGACGTTCTGTATCCCCGCTTATTGCGTAGGCTTGCAGGAAAGGCATCCATTCGATTGGGTCCGCCGGTTCAAGCCCCTGACCGAATGCCTGCTCACCAATTTCTTGGACCTTGCCCCACTCCCCGCGTTGCCGTGCAAGGTCCGCTTTTTGGTAGTAATAGCACCAGCCATGAGCAGGTTCGGGACCAAAGACAATTGTCGGCGGGGTATGAGGCGTTTCATCCACCAGAACGTGTTCGATCTCTGAGTATGACCCAACTTCACGAACAAAATCCCATTCACCTTGCGAATACTCGGGTCTCATGCCATCCACAACACGGACACATGAGTTCACGCTGGGCTGTGTCAGCACCAGAATGTTCCGGTAGTTTGCATAGGTAACGATGGTCTTGCGCTTGTCATATTCCTGGCGTTTCCTGGCATGGACCTTTTCGATCGTTTCGCTGGTCAACAGGGCGGCGTATACACCGGGTTGAATGTACTTTTCATTTTGTTTTTCGGGATAATAGATCAAATTCGCGGGTCCCCAAACGAAATAATCCTCCTCGAGGGGAACTCCGGGATAATGCGCGATCAATGTTGTATTCTTTGCCAACTGCGGTACGCGCCATGAAACCTGCCACCAAAAATCCCTTGTGTATGCAGTCTGCTGTGCGGCTTTCATGTTATTGGCATGATGAGTAAGGATGGAAACGAAAACCAGCAAGGCAGCCAGTCCATTGCGGAAGGTACGTTGTTTCAATATCAGGATCAGTGTGCCCCAAAATATCGCTACCCCCGCCGAACTGACGAGCGAGTACCGCGAAAAGGATGGGAAGGAAACGTCGCGGTTCACCATTGCAATGGGGATCAACCCGCCAGCCGCGATGAATAATCCAAGTACTAGCGCTTCACGGTGAAAATTCCTCGCAGACACATCCCGCTCATCACGGTCACCATAGAGATGAAGAACATAGATCAATGACCCTGCCGCAACGACCGCGAGAACGACTCCCCACCATTGGACGTATCCGGTCAACTGGGAAAGCGGGGTTGCCCATGCAGATAACGTCACATCGAACAAGTCTCGAATTACCTGGATCGCCCAATGATACATGCTCTGCAAGGGATAGGACCATACCTGCTCCAATTGAAGGTCAACATCCGTTGCTCCGCGCTCGCTTTGAAAGAAGAGAATGCGCCAAATTAAAAAGATGCCCGGAACGGCCAAAGATGGATATGCCCTGCGAATGGATTCCCAAATTTTATTTAAGATTGTTTTATGCGTCCGTGAGATTAACATGAACACTGCCCCCCACCGGACAAGTTCAAAACCGATATACCACTCCATCTGGCTCAGATAGGCAAGTCCGCATAGGATGGACCCAAAATGAAGGACTGCCTGAATCGCCTTTCTTTCAACCATGAAGGTTTTGATCGTAAGTACAATAGACAAATGCGCCATTGCCAACCCGAATAAGTGACTTTGGTAATCAATGGCATTCGGTTGAGAGAGAAACCCGGGATAGATAAGGAAGAGTAAGGAAGCAAGAAAAGAGAATTTTTCTTTTTTAGGGAACAACATATTTATCCACCACAGGAACGCAAGGGCGGATAGTAAGCGAAACACGTAAGCACTCAGATTGTAATAAATCGGATTCCCACCAAAAAGGGAGTACAAAGGGATCATGATAAGTGCGCGCCCGGGACGATCAACACTAAAGATATCCCAAAATATGTCTGCACCATACGCGCCTGCGGAATACATCAGGTACCAGTCATCGAAGTAATATCCATAAGCGCCGATGTACAGCAGATAAGTAATAGCAGAAACAAACACTAGAATTATAATCGACCAAAACAACCTGGATTTCATCATTCCTCACGTAGCAAAGCAGTTTTGTTGATTATCATTAATGATCTTGATAGGGTTTTATCCATCATACCCACTGGAAATTCGTTTTCTCCTTTCCATCACAATCAAGAAGAAAGTGGTTCCTTCGGTGCGGAACGGAGATCAATTTCGATCGCCGCGATCAGGAATTGAATTCCAACCAGCACGGAAAGCGTGGGAAGCATCACCGTCCCGGTGGGAGCAGGGACATCGCGCGCGGCATAGTCCACCCATTTAATAATGCCAAAAATCAACCCGAAGAGAGTCAGGGGGATGCCGGCAAGTAGATAGATGGATGCCATGGAAAAATCGTAGATCAAATTCTTAAGGACCAGGCGGCGAAAAAAAGTTTTCAACAATTTCAAGGGAAATTCGATCATCGTTCTTCGAATGGACAGATTTGAACGCTCTCCCAGATAGCGGGCAGGCATGGGAATGTCTTTGACCACAGCACCAAGAAGATATAAATGCGCAAGCATGGAAGTCTCAAAGAAATAGGAACGATCAATTCCCTCAAGGGGCAATTGGGCAAGCACGTGCGAGTTAATGGCAACAAACCCGTTCGTTGGGTCGAATAAATTCCAATATCCGGTGGCGGCTTTTGAAAGAAAACCCAGTGTCATATTTCCTACACGACGTATAAGCGGCATTTTTTGAAGAGGGTGGAAATCCCTGAAACGATTGCCTTTTGTGTAATCTGCCTTGCCATCGATCAGGGGAACAAGCAGATTCGGAATATGCACGGGATCCATTTGCCCATCACCGTCAATCTTTACCACAAACTGCGCACCAAGTTCCAGCGCTCTCCTAAAGCCGGTTACCATGGCGCCTCCCACACCCTGATTTGTCTGATGCCTTATCAGAATGATTCGACCGTCCTTTTTGGCGGCTTCAGATATGATGTCCGCAGTGGAGTCGGGGGATGCATCGTCTACCATTATGATATGCTGTAAATAGCGCGGAATGCTTGTAAGAACCGAATCTATCTCCTGTTCAACATAATAACAGGGTATTACGGCGGCAATGTTGTATCCAGAAAAATCAGGACTGGAAGCGACTGTCGTTACCCCAGTGCGCCCAACTCCCTTGTTCGACCTTTTTAATCGCATGAAACGGTTCTTCCGCATAAGGGATTGATCTCTTCAGGGGTAATATCATAAATCAGGTAACTATGCCCTATCATGCCTGACGGTTCGAAGTTATCCCGCAACCAGGTATACAGACCCGGATCAGTTGTAACACCGACAAGGTCATTAATCCGCACTACAAGAAGACCGGTCCGCACTTTTTGTGGTTTATAAACTGCATCAGGGTTTTCATATAAAAAATGGTCCAGTTCATACTTATCCTGTCCCCAATCGAGGTTTGAATCAGCCAGATACTTGTAAGCATACTTCCTATCCAATACGATCTCATTAAAATAACTCAGATAGTAGGGGTGATATGAAATGACCGACCCAATCAGATAAACGACCAATAATCCAACAACTCGTTTCTTCATTAAAGAGAACTTCTCCCACCCAATGAACAAACTACCGGAGAATATATAGAGGAACGGGAATACAGGGAGGTAATATCGAATTCCAACCTGGGTCTTAAAAAAGAAATTGAAATAAACCGCAAAGAATAAAACCGGGATCAACAGAAACATTTCATTTTTCAGAAAATCTGAAATTACCCTCCTGCGGGAAAAATAAGCAAGAAAGGCGAACAGCATGATGATCTGGGCGGAAATTGGAACTTTTAAAAGGGATGCAACAAAATAGTAACCCGGGAACCCGGTTCCGGTTCTAACGTGACCGAGTAGATAGATATTCCCCGGTGAGTTGCCGCTTTGCTCAAAATTGAACATGTAGTCAAGCCCGTTTAGATAGGGGGATGGTAATGGAACAGGCATCGACTCTAAACCAGGCGCAGAAGCCTGAATTTTTTGCAGGAATGACGAACGGAATTGATACTCGCCAAAAGCCATGAAAGTATGGTCGAACAAAAATCCCAGGTTAATTATCAAGATCGAAACCACCAGCATGGCAATACCATACTTCAAATATCGGAAGGTAAAAGCCCAGATACGTTCTTTCTCCTTCCCAGTTTCGTTCCGCGACGACAAATCATAAATCAACAAAGTTCCTAAAAACAAGGGATATAAAATAATGGCTGTATATTTGGCAAGTTGACTCAAGCCGAGTGCGAACAGGCACAATAGCCCGTTTCGGAAATTCCGTTCACGGGCAAATTTCCACAAAGTGAAGAAGGCGAAAACAAACGTACCTGTCGTATAAATATCTGTGGTCACCAGTTGTGAGTGAGCGATTATGTTGGGATCCAGCACATAGAGAATAAGAGAAAACAAGGCTGGCACAAATCCATACAACCGCCGCGCCCAATGGAACACAAGATATGCCGTAAGACACGAAAAAAATATCGTTACCATGCGGGCAAATGGATACCAGCCCAACCGTTCCCCGCCTACGAGTGTCCCTATCGCCTTGGGAAGCGCATTGAACGCCGTCACAGGCATGGTACTTGGATTAAATCGGGAAGGGTCTCCCTCGAGGACCTTTTCCCCATACAAATAATGTTTGTCCTCGTCCGTGGTAAGGGCAAAATCACGCGTGACACTGATGGTATTAACCACTGCAAAGAATAGAATGAGCGTAAATGCAATAAGATTTTGCACCCTTACCGAAATTCTTGCCTTAGTTTCCATGCTTCCTCTCCAAAATTGTCTGGTACATTATATGCCACTATCAACAATTAAGAATGGAACACAGACGATGTTTTTTGAGACTGTAACGCCGCCAACGCGAGACGTAATGCGATAATGCCATCTTCGAGACTGCAGATCGGTTCGGACTCACCTTTGGCTGTTTCAATAAAATGACGCGCTTGACTTACGAAGAGTTGGTTCCGCTCGAAATCGTCAGGCGGGGAAAAGGTCTCGATAACGGGAGCAGGCGGAAGGTCCGAGTAAGAGGCGAAGGTGGCGGTAAATTTTTGGAGTTGCAGAACACCGTCCGCATTGTCCCAGCGAAGCGTGCCTTGTGACCCAACTATTTCCAGTGTGTGACGCGGAGGTCTCTGCACATAGTTGAGATGCACACCGCCAATGGCTCCGTTGGAAAATTTGAGTCCAATCTCGGCAACATCTTCCACATCCAATTCAAGCGGGGAAATATGACCGTTAAACGACCAAAGCGATTCGACCTCACCGATGAGGTAACGCAAATAATCAAACGGATGTGTGAGCGTGCGTATGACACCGCCGCCCAGATCAGCGCGCGCCGCATAACTCGCGCGGTAATCCTCCCACGGATGCCACTGCGGAAGATACTCGCCCCAATGTGCATGAACAGTTAACACCTTGCCGATGGCGTCTTGTTGAATGAGTTCACGCGCCTTGCTGAGCGTGGGATGATAGCGGAATTGAAAACCAACGAGAATCTTGCTTCCGCTTTTTTGCGCGGCTTGTTGAAGTATATCGAGTCGGTCGAGCGAATCAGAGACAGGCTTTTCGAGCAAAATGGCACATCCTGCCTCGGCGGCAGGGATGGCAATATCAAGATGTAACGCGGTTGGGTTTGCCACAACGACCGCATCAGGTTTGTGCTTTTTCAGTGCCTCGTGAATGTCGGTTTCAACTACATAGCCCGCGAGTTCATCATCGGGCAATGTCGCTTTGCGCGTACGAAGGAGGATAATGTCCTTTTCGCCAAGAGCAATGAAATTACGAAAATGACGACGTCCGATGGAGCCAAGTCCTGCGATTAGAAATTTCATTGGGGCATATACTTCCTGATTTTCGATCACCAGTTCTCACACCAGGCACGGGCAATCCATAGTGCGCCGACAAAGTTGACTCCAAACCCGGCACAGAGTAAAGAAAAGGCTGTTTTATTCATTCGCTCTTTGAGCGAAACCGCCAGAAGTAAAATAATCAGCGGCATAAAATCAAGGCTAAAACGGTATCCAAACTGGAGCGCTCCGCTGTTGAAATATAAAAGGTGTGTAGTCAAGATAGCTACAACAGATAACCATGCTCCCCAGATCCATGGCTTCTTAATAAATGAATTGTATAAGTATACGATCAATGGCGAGACGAGAAAAATCGACATTCCTCTTGGGTTGGGAGCCAGTCTGCCACAATTTTGGTACCACTCCGGCAAACGAAGGAAATTATCTCTGATGTTTCGCAAAATAAAATGAGGGTGAAATTGTTCATATTCCTGCAAATCCTTTAATAGAACAGGGTCAACCACATCCATATATTTATAACCAAAATCCATAACTGACCCAAAGCGAATGTTGTTATACCAGGCTAAACCCGTCACCGCGATCAACACAGGGATGGAAAACCAAATCGCCCAGCGGATCGATTTTTGTAAAGGGGCAACTTCCTTATCATCTAAATATTTCTGATATTGAAAGGCAAAAAGCGCCAAAGACGCAAAAACCACATTCGGTCTTGCCAGTAATGCCAATCCGAAGATCATCCCAGTGATCAAACCATGAAAACCTGTTTTCTTATGTTCATATTTCAATAGACCCACCCAGACTACCGTAGACAATAAACTCGCAGTCAGTATCTGACTGATGTAATACACAGGTCCGCGAATGGACATAAAATATTGGACCGTGCCGAATCCCAAAAACAATGCCAGAAGAAGGTTGTCTCTTCGGGATAGCTTCGACCAACCGAGCACTACCAATTGACCAAGTGCAAGAAAAATAAATGCAACGCCAAGTGAAGCAAATACTGTATTCCATAATGCAGTATTAACTGCGGCATCGGATCCGCCAATCTTCACCGCTGGCATCATCAATATGGCGGCGAGGGGAGGAAAAGACACATAATATTTATTGTTAAATAAGGACAAGTCTTTTACAGAGTGAGGGTCAACAAGATACGTTTTCCCGTCCAAAAAAGCTTGAGCCAATTGAGGAAAGAATGCGATCCTTGGCGTATATAGTTGTTCCAAATACCTGGATGTTGAAAAATAAAGCAAAAAACAAAAGACAAATAAAAGTATAGCAACCGACCACTTACTCTCAAAGGAAAGCAGGAAACGAGGGGATGGCAAGCCGCTGGAGCGAAACAGATACAGGCACTGAACAGATAAAACCGCAAAGAGAATGGCGACTGGCAAATATTGTGCAAGACGGATAATCAGTCTTTGCCCAAGATAATCGCCAATGTCAGCAGGAGCGATCAATAAGAAAAACCAGGTCGTGATAGTGAAGACTACGGCCAAAGAAAGAGTTTCCTGTAAAAATGAGAACCTGCTGCTGTTGCTCAACGCTTCATTCATTCGCAATGTCAGGATTGAAGAATTTCCTTTCAGCGCTTGAAAACAAAAAATGGCAAAAACCAATAACAAGAACACGCCAAGGCAAACCATCAAGATCGCAGTGGGAGAGAAACGGACGGTTCCGTCCTGGGTTCGGTTGGCGGTAAGAACAAATATAAGAAAAACCATCACCTCGACAAGCGACAGAGAAAGCAAAAACAGGAGCCTTGAATCGGATGTTTTTATGTTCACGATGTACCAGAATTCTTCAAACCGATTCTACCAATTCAAATCCTTCTCATATCCCCACCTGACCAACATCTCACCCGCAACCTCCTTGAACACGAATCTATCTTTATCCGTGAACAGTCTTTGCCAGTTGCCAGCCTGTCCCTTGGGGAGGAAGGATGCGATTCCTTCATTCCGTTTTGCCTGCCACTCCTCATCGGGGTTTGATCCCATCTCAGATTTTATCTTCTCATCCAGTAATGTCTCAGGCATCTCCTTCACACTCAGGAATCTCCAAAGTTTTTTCATTTCTACGAACGGATTCTCAAGCAAATCTTCATAACGCAGGGAATGATAATTTCCACCGTAAAGTCTCTGTGCTTCAGCATCACTTTCTGTCAAATCATTGACCCAGCGGGAGGCGATGTTGCGGATAAAGGTCTCAGTGAAGATCGAGCGGCGACCGTCGCTGAACGGAGCAGGATCAGTTTGAAGGTCGGCGATGATGCGTTTATCTTCCGCGGTCAGAAATTTGGATTCTTCGACAAAGTTGCGGAAACGCTCCGAAATCAATACATCCCGCCCGTCGCGGATAATGTTGACGATCTTCGCATCGGGATATAACGAGTACATGTCGCGCACAACCTGACCATGGATCACGCTGGAGGGACTCTTATCCCCCACGATCATCTTGCCTTCGCGAGCGGCGTCGCGCTCCATGATGAAATCAGCGGAAGCGCGCAGAACCAGAGGCGAGAGATCGCGTCCATGATTCCAGCGGTTGGACTTGCGCGTCAGCCATTCTTCAATTTCGGCAGAATCGACCAATGATTTCAACAACGGTTTGCGTGTGAAAAAATGCGCCTGATAGTTGCAATGCACTTCGGGATGCAAACGTGCAAGGCGCATGAGAAGTGTTGTCCCTGAGCGGGCATGACCAAGAATGAAGAACTTGTCGCGCGGAAAAAATCGCTGGATCTCCGCGACTTCATCAGGCGTGATGTCAGGGATGGGATTGCGTGGATTCTTTTTTGGTTCGCCCTTGAGCAAGATACGGACGGCAGATTTGAGACGAGAAAGCATTAACGGCGAAACTCCATATTATCTTTTCCAGTTTAGCATGATCAGCCCTACAAAGCAGACGATGATTCCAGCAATATTTATCCAGGAAATTTTATCTTTAAAAAAGAAAATCGCCACAGGAAGCAAAATCAGCGACGCGACCACATTGACCAGCACCGCGGCGATGCCCAAATTCCAGCCCGCACGATAGGTAAGTAAAAATCCGTATTCGATGCCGACGATGGCGATGGCAAGTCCGATACTTGCCCAGTTGAGTTGTTTTAGTTCGGCTGTAATTCCGTTTGTAGCGGGGAAGAAAAAGAATCCGAGCAAAGTCACGACGAACGCAACGGCATATGTTACCAATAAAGAAATTGTAAAATTGATATTCGACGGCGTGCTCTTGGCGACAAAATGATATAAAGCGCTGGAGGCGATGGCGAGGGTGATGGAGAAGTAAAAGAGGAACATGGGGTTCTTCATCGTTTTCAACTGGTGGTCGAGAAGGGCGATAGCCTGTATCGAGACCACATTATATAATTTCATTTTACTTGTTATTTGTGGTTTCGATACTTCCTGCCCACGCTTCGACTTCGCTACCGCTCCGCTCAGCGCGGCAGGACTACTCAACCACCATTAAGCACGTTCAAAATAAACTCCGCTGTTCGTCTACCCGAGCTTGCATCGGTAAACGTAATTTCATCCTCGACAAACTTTCTGCGTTCGACGGAATCAATTGTTCGGTCTTTCAAATACATATTTAACGCATCGCGGAGTTCGTTTTCATTTGTGGCAACGCGCCCTGCTTTCACCCAGCGAAAACGTTGATGCGTGGGCCAGTCGCCAATTTCTTTCAACGAGAGTGAAAACTTATTTGGCTTATTCCACCCGCCAGGGACATCGATCGTCGCGGCGATCATGGGGGTATCGTGGACAGCCGTTTCAACAAGCATGGTTGAGTATACAGTAACCACCACGTCCGAATACGCCATCATGGACGATTTCTCGTCCATGTCTTCGCCGCCGTAGTAACCGAGTGACCCACCCAATGCTACTGGCTGGACAACATGCACATACGGATATTTCTTTTCCAACTCAAAAACCCGAGCACGTTCGTCTGCGAAGATCTTTGGCTTATCTTGAAAGTGACTTGGGTGCAAACGGATCAACAACTGCGAAGGTTCTGCCAATGAATCAGAAGAAACCAATTTTGCCAATGCTTTAATGTTCGGGAAGTTCGGCGCAAAGTGGACAAAACTGCTGGCATATGAAATCAACTTGCGGTTCGGGTCAAGCCCATGCAGTTTGAAATATTCATCGCGCGGCATGAGCCATTGCTTGCGGAAATATCCGTCATACGAAGGGATGCCGCCAATGTTGACATGCTCTGGGTTCCAATCGGAGCCGTAGACCAATTCATCCTTTTGCACTTGCGACCAACACGTTGCCCATTGAACATCCGCGCCTGAAACGTTATACGAAGATGAATTATCCCAACCAACGATGACGGTCATATTCGGGATGCCGCGACGAGCAGACTCACGCAGGAGATAACGATCCATGCGCCAGCCAGGAGTCGAAGCGATGACCATGTCAGGGTTGTATCTGTCAAATAGGTCGGTATACAGCCCGGGGTCAGGCGTGAAGCGGTTTTGCATCCACACTAAAAGTTTTCGCGCCCACAAAAAATTCCGTAGCAGGAGAATCATCAGCACGGAGGGAATCCAAATCGCCAAACGGAATTTCCACGAGTTCTCCGCCCAGACTTCCCAAATGTGGCTGTCCATGGCTTCGGTGTTGATGCGGCGCGAACCACCGACACGGCGTAAGTAGGCAAGCAGCCATTGCAGGCGTGGCTGCACTTTCTTTGCGTAGTCGTTGGCTTGTTTGAGTCGTAAGCCTTCGAAGATGAGGTTGGGTTGTGCAAAGCGTTGCGCGATCTTTTCTTTGGTTTCATCGTCGGTGAGGACGATGACTTCGATACCTGCATCGAGCAAAGTCGGGAGTACGTCGCTTTGCAGGAAGTAGATGATTGCCATGCCGTGATCGGCGGAGATAAAGATGCGTTTGGGCACTTTATTGATGTCGCTTCTTTCTAGTCAATGAGTGATTTGCTCATCTGTTAGATATCAAACACATTTATGGCACAGAACCATCAATACAACTTATGGGTGCCCGAAACCATTTTATCTCGGAGATTGTAAAATCTGCCTGATCATCTGACGCAAGTTTTTTCGACCCTTCAGCATACCATGATACATCGGGGAGAAGTTTGTAGTCACCGCCATAGTATGTGTTAAAAAGAATACGAAATGAATTTACAGGAGTTATTGTGTCATAAAGATTTATATTCCCGTTCTCCGGGAAATAATAAGCATTCAAAATCCGTACTCTATCTTCGCCCTCGGAATAACTGTGGTCTCCCTGGATAATAATAATCGGCTCTGGATCTGAACGTTCCAGAATATTTTTTATAATTGTGACCAGCCTCCCGTTCACAAAAACGATCTGATCCCGATAAGCTGCATATGTCTGGGGCAAAAATGGGGCAAAATTTCCATCGGGCAGGAATACAAACGGCTGATGAGTTACGAACAGGTGAGCATAGACGAATTGCTTGCCCGGTAAATCAGGAATGGTCTCCAGCATATTGAGCGCATATGAACTTTGCTGGTAGTGTTTGTATTCGCGACTCTCCAGGGTATTACTAACAGGGATCCATCCTGCCCAGAACGAGGATATCCTTATTTGAGGATTGTTTTCCAGCCATTGCAGGAGCGGTCTGATTGCTGTGGTGCGGAGAAACAAATACTGAAAATTTAAAGTGGACAGCTCGGACATATTCGATTCATTGGCAAAATAATCGAAATAGTAGGTTGAGTCCTTTATATCTATCCAGGGAAATATACTTCGAAATGTTACCGTACTATATCCCAGACTCTCGAAACGGGAACGTACCATACTATACCGAAGCAAGCCTCTAGTCTCACTTTGTTCGCCACTAAACTTGATTCCCAGATTGTCTAGATACTCCATATTTAGCGTCGCAGTCATAGAGGCAGTAGTATATGTGTAATTGCTTTGAGTGCAGTTCGGGAAGTAGAATCCCATTTCCTCCAATTCTTCAACAAACCCACTGATATCTGTATCGTATTCTTGCATCAAGAGATCTTGACGTCCATACGCATCCAAAAGAATATAGTATACATCCCGGTTTGTAGTGTCCACAAGTTCCTTGTCCGATCGTGCTTCCTCAGTTCCTATGCTCGAAAGATAAATATGTTGTCTGGTCCAATGGAACAGAATCTGCAGGGAAACAGATATTATCAGAACCAGAGATACCCAATTAAATACTTTTGTGGCATCTGAATCATTTCTTGTTTTCATAATCCAAACAATTCCCGCCAAACATATCAATACCCATAATGGACCCAGATATCTATGATGAGCGATGACTGTGCCACTTAGAACATTGAGAACATGCCCATAGTAGAAAAAAAGGATGATTGCCCAACTTGCCACCATTGCTGATTTGTTCCATGGACGAACTGCCATCCATGAAACAAGTGCAACTCCAAGCAAGATGATAAGAGATGTAATGAGCGCTTTGTATACGGCAGAAACATTAACCTCTGAGATATTGACAAGATACAAAGCCAATACCGGATATAAAGCAAACAGAACTGGATGGAACGCAAACATGCCATAGGCTTTGTTCTTTTTTTCTGACATCCAAAACTTCCTTTTATGAAAGGATTTTAACAATAACAGGACTCAACATTGGGAATAGTACCAACTGAAAATCTAATTATAAACTGCTAACAAGATTTTCCAGACAATCCCAATTTCAAGAGTCTTCCTGCCGAGGGAAACCCGCTTCTTTCTACTCCCAACCTGCTTCAGTTCCACACACAAATGCCCCAGTGTAATGAACATGTTCCTTGCCAGCGGGTAGAAACCATCAGACGCTGCAAGCCTGCATCGTTCATGCGTTTGGCCAATTGGCGGACTAGTTCCACATTTTTAAACTGCTTCTGTCTTCCACAAATCCATGATTTCGCAGTGCCAGGGAACTTTCTTCAAATACATTTGACGGGATTTCTCATCTGAAATACGGGAAGCTCTTTCTTGCAGGAAGTGGTATGCCTCCTCCAGAAGTGCTTTATATCGGTTGTCTCCTTGCTCTTTCAGTATCTGCATGCATATCCAGTAGATTCGCAGGGGTTCCCAGGTACCTTCAAGACTGCCGCCTTCGGTAAGGTAATTCAATATTTCGTTCACTTGCTTATTTGCATTTGCAATATCAGCTTTAACAAAGTATGCACGGGCGATAGCGGCCGTTGTCTCAATAATATGATGCGGTTGGTCAAGTTCGCGACGGTACTCCAGCGTCTTCTCTAACAACGGAAGTGCTTTTTCTGGCTCGTTCAGTCCCAGCCAGGTATGAGCCATCCAGAGCAACCCTTCCGCTTCGGCGTCTGTTTGCTCAAACTCGACCTTCATGGCAATTCCGATTTCCAGATGTTCCCGTGCGAGTTCCCAATCTCCGCTTGCCTGGGCAGCCCAACCAAGGTTGATCCGCGCTGTGCTTTCCATTACGCGGTCACCGGTTTCAGCACAAATGGTTAATACATCTTTCAAACTTTTGATCGCGGCTTGATAGTTGCCTAATGGGGTGTAAGCGACGCTAATATTTACCAGGGCGGTCAGCTCCCGTTCCCGATTTCCGATCTCATGTGAGATTTTGATAAAGCCTTCCACATACTCGATGGCCTTGAAATAATCACCGAAATTGATACTGAGCATTCCCAGCAGGTTGAGTGCATTCCCTTCTTCAAGCCGCATGTTTGTCTTACAAGTCAGTTCAAGCGCTTCTGTGGCATGGATGATCGCCTCGCTTTCATTCCCTGTCATCATCAACGCCCATGCCTCAACAATATCCGCCCGCCCGAGCAATTCATCCGCTCCAACCCTACTGGCGAGAGTTTTTGCCTGTCGTGCTGCATCCAATTGCGTTGGAAAATCGCTTGTATAGAATGAATACCATGCCAGCCGAATATACACTTCCGCTTGTTTGGCAGGGTCATCAAGTTGTTTCGCTATCACCTGAAGGCTGTCGAGAATCTCCTTTTGTGCATCCCGATTTCCTTTTAGGTAATTTCCCCGATCCAACCCAAGCAGCAGGTCGAACCTGTTTTGATCGTCCTCCGCCGCAACATGCTCCAAAGCGCGGGAATAAAAAACAAGCGCATCATCAACAGCATAATTGGATATGGCGGCATTTGCGGCTTTCTTTAGATAATCCACCGCCTCAGGCTCACGACCGGCTTTTTCCAAATGACCAGCAATTAACCCGCTGAAATTGACAGCCTGCTCCCCGGCCTTGGCGATCAGCCAGTCCGCCACGTGCGAATGGTATTGTTTACGCCTGCGGATCAAAACGCTTTCATAGATTACATCCCGCATGATGGCATGCTTGAAAATGTATTCAACAGCATAAGAAAACGCCGAAGTATCTCTTGAAAATATCATTTCGCGTCCTTGCACCGAGGTCAGGATATCAACGACTTCCAGCGATTCGCGGCTTTCTTCCATACACGCCGACTGGTGAACATATTTCAAGGAGGCATCCCAGAACACCCGTCCAATTACAGAAGCCTGTTGGAGTATGGTGCGTTCTCCGGCAGGGAGACCTTCCAATCGAGCTTGGATGATGCCGGTCAATGTAGAGGGGATGTGTGTTTCTCCCAGATGATCCAGATTCACTTGCCAATGCGGTTCACTTTTTATTATCACCCCATGTTCCAAAAGCATTTTAACCAACTCTTCCAAGTAAAAAGGATTCCCTTCAGCATTACTGATGATCAAGTCTTGTAACTTGTCTGGGATATTATGTATCTTCTGCAGGACTTCGCCAACCAGAAACACACTTTCTTCGCGTGATAAGGGCTTCAGGAATACCTGTGTGTTAATCGAATCTGGAATCCCCACAGACCGGCGTTCAAATAATGTCGGACGGGTCAACGCTACGAACAGTATTGGATATCCGGTGAAATCCTGACTCATTCTGATTAACATATCGAGTGAACTTTCATCTGCCCAATGGATATCGTCCAGGAAAATAGCAACCGGTTCGTTAGCGGCTAATGATTTGAAGTATTCTGTCAGATGGATAAATGCCCGGTCGCGTATTTCCTGCGGAGAGTCAAGGTGGGATCGAATTATCGGATTCGCGCTAAAATCATATCCCAGTAACTGACCAACGAATTGAGCCTTCAGTTCGAGATT
>DATDAG010000030.1:0-3702 GCA_036525495.1 Anaerolineales bacterium | reverse complement strand
AGTTCAAACAAGGTGGAAGCTGTCCGGTCAAGGAATACAAAATTTCCGTATTGATGACTAAGCTGTATGTTCTCTTGCATTAGCAGTTCTGCTTTGGCGAATTCCTTCTTTAAATTAAGTAAATAGGCATAATGAACCCGGAGAGGCATTCCCAGACGAAGGTCTCCTGGTTCGAGCAGCTCCAATCCTTCCTGTAATAATGCTTCGCTCTCGTTGAGTTTTCCTATGGAAATGTAAGCTGATGCGATGTTAATGTTTGATAACAAATACCACCAGCGATCGCCCTCCTTTCGGAAAATTTCCCGGGATTCCTCGAGTAGGGTTGCACATTCATCTAACTGCCCCTGCCGAGCATATGCCGAGCCAAGAATCACCCGAGCCTGAGCTCTTAATAATCTGGATTGCCCCTTCTCTAGCAATTGGATCGCTTCTTCCAGATACGCCCGGCCCTGCTCATTTTCAGGAATATAGAAATAATGTAAACCCAGGTAAGCGGTGAGATGACCCAGAATGGAGTAAAAAGTAGTGCGATCTTCCGTTTTTTCAAATACGTCTTGCATGCTCTTTAAATACGCGACGGATCCCTTAAATAAGGTGATCGCTTCCAAACTTCTATGGTGCATTTCATAAAACAGGCTCAGGCTGTAGAGCGACCTGTGGAATAGGTCAGGACGAAATTGACCGTTTTTTAGGGTTTGGAGCCCAAAGCTGGTGACCATCCGCTGCCAGCCCCGGGACAGATCGTTGATCAATTGCGCCATTTCATTAAAAGTTTCTGATTGGCGTGGGCTTTTTAGCGCTTTCTCCCATTCTGCAAGACAATGAACATAATAGGTTGCATGCCGATCTTTCACCCGCTCTTGTTCACTAGGGTCTTCAGCCAGCTTGAGTTCGGCATACTGGCGGACTAATTCGTGGAGGCTGAAGTAACCTTGATCGGTTCGATACAACAGCGATTTGTTTCTTAAGGAAGAGAGAACTGTAATATTTGCTCCGCAAATTTCTTCTGTTGCTTCCCGCATGAATGGACCCTGAAACACTGACAAACGACTGAAACTTGATTTTTCTTCGTCGTTGAGCAGTTTCCAGGAATGATCCAAGGTAGCTCGCATGCTGCGGTGCCGCTCAGGAAGGTCACGCATCGAGACAGTCAGAAAATCCAGGTTGCGCTCAATCTCTTTGGCAATCTCCTCACAGGATAGCGGCCCAACCCAGGCAGCAGATAATTCAATTCCGAGTGGCATCCCCTCCATCGTTTGGCAAATTTTTCGAACCCACTGGCGCTCCTCCTCACGCAGCTCAAAGCCGGTGCGGACACGCCGGGCACCTTGTAAGAACAGCGCCACTGAGCTGTAAGCCTCAAACTGCTCTACCTGGTCATTGGGGGGCACCGGCAGCCCCTGAACCTCAAACACCCATTCGCTCAGCAGATTCAGCCGTCCGCGAGAGGTCACCAGCAGTTTTACCTGTGGGCAGGTATTCAATATTTCTGTAAACATCCCGGCACCATCCAACAGATGCTCGACATTATCCAGGATAAGCAGTAGTTTCTTGGCGCTAAAATACCGGAGAAGCTGAGCTTGATGGTTGGTTGGATCTGAAAACTGGAAATTAACAACCTCGGCGATCGTCGAGACAATCAAGGTCGGCGAATTCAGCGCAGCAAGCGGAACGAACCAAATCCCATCAGGGAAGAGGCCCTTGTATTGATTAGCCGCTTCGATCGCCAGGCGGGTCTTTCCAATTCCGCCGGGGCCGACGATGGTAAGCAGCAAACACTGAGGGTCGCACAGCAACCCGCCAAGGGCGGAGAGTTCCGGTTCGCGCCCGATGAAGGGAGTCAGCGACTTGGGCATATTGACGGCTGGCTGGGAAATACTGGAAGGTGTGGGAGCAGGAGATGCAAATCCAAGCCTCTCGATGCTCATCTCTCCCCGGGCGACTTTGATAAATGTGGCTTGATTTTCAGTTGGGATTTGGAACGACTGGGCTAAGATCCTGGCAAGCTGCCTGGAGGGCCGGCGTTCCCCCGATTCTATTTTCCGGATGGCAAAGACACTGCAGCTGGCGCGCTGCGCCAGCTGTTCCTGGGTCAGATCCAGTTCCTGACGACGGCATTTCAGCCACTCGCTGAAATGCAGGGGGAAGTCATCCTCAACGGGGGAATCGCTGATTGCCTTCTCGCCTTTCTTAGTTATTTCCCTAATCCACTTGAATTAGAAAATTCGATAAGCCATTTATTGTTGGCTTGAATGTAGAGAAATAAATTGGGTCGAGTATATCACAATGGTGTACTAGTATTGGGTAAGAGGAGGGTTACTGGAGTGACACCAAATATGTTCACGGATACGATTTAATCAATTAGAACGACAACAATCAAATTTAATATGATGGTCAATTACGGAAAACAAAACATGCATACATCAAACACGAAACATAATTACAAATCTGATGATCCAGTGTGGCATCTCCTTGCTGAATTTTCGTTACAAGAGTTTTTACCGGATCATGATCGAAGAGCTGAGACTGCGGCTGGATCACTTTTTCAATTGCTGCAGGAATTGGGTATATCACCTGAATGCGTGGAAAATATCGCAAGGACATTGGCTGGATTTGCGAAAGAGGCTTTAGAGCGTGATAAACAGGAAAGGCAGGAATCTCCTGGGCGGATCCGAATATTTTGCCAGAAGAAGATTTTAGACGATGTAAATCCAATGAAAACTTCCGCGACTGACCGCAACATACAAGGTAAGAAACATACACAGAGTTTTCCTGATTCCGAGATGAATATGACAGGTGGATGGGGATATTTCATGATTGAACGAGGCGAAGATCTTCCTACTTCTTCGGCAATCCCACATACTTGTGTTGATCTCTATATATACAAAGAATGCTATTTAAATGCAAATTTCAAATAACGAAATAAAGACTCGCTGCATGTGAATATAACTCCAAAGTTCTTTCAAGAAAGGACAACTATGAATCACAACAGAGAATTAATTGTTAAAAGTAATGCTGCTGGCAATGGGAGCATTACTCTCTTGTAGATCTGCATCACAGATGGCAACTTCATCTCCGTCAGGTATTGGCGAGGGAATCTCAGATGATCTACGCCCATCTGCTTGAAACATTCCATTTCGAAGAGAAGTTCTCGTTACACCCAACCTTTCGAGCCAATAAGAGATATATAAGGTATAGGACAATATGGACGAACAACAAGCTGTTCAGCGGCTAAAAGACGGCGATATCAGCGGACTGGAATTCCTGGTAGCGCGTTATCAAGTAAAGGCTGTGCGCGCCGCCTTTCTGATCACGCGGGATACCACTCTGGCTGAGGATATCGTGCAGGATTCCTTCATACAGGCTTTTCGCGCAGTGCGCGGCTTCGACGCGACGCGTCCGTTCGAGCCGTGGTTTATGCGGAGCGTGGTCAATGCTTCAGTGAAGACGATGCAAAAGTCGGCGCGGCAGGTTCAATTTGGCGGGGAGGCGGACGAATCTGTTTTAGCGGACCTGATTGAGCGAGTCGAATCTGTTGAATCGCAAGTGGAGTCCAATGCTGTCCAAAATCAAATCTGGGATGCCATGCGAAAGTTGTCGCCGCGCCAACGGTCAGTCATTGTCCAAAGATATTTTTTGGAGATGAGCGAGGCCGAAATGGCGCAGGAGGCGGGCTCAGCAGCTGGCACGGTGAAGTGGATG
>DATDAG010000029.1:0-11240 GCA_036525495.1 Anaerolineales bacterium | reverse complement strand
CGGTTTACTCATATTGAGCGCAGTGGTATTTTTGATCTGGTCGTCCACCGCGGCAACATCGGAGTATTTCCTGACGATTGACGAACTCAACGAAAAAGGCGCGAGCGTTACAGACAGGAACCTGCGGGTTTCCGGTGCAGTGATCGGCGACACGATCCAGTACGATGCGCAGACGCTGACCCTCACCTTTGAAGTGGCACACGTGCCTGGCGATCAGGCCATGATCGAAGATGAAGGCGGACTCGCTGAGGCATTGCACCAGGCGGTGATCGATCCCACACGCTCCCGCATGAAGATCGTGTATGTCGGTCCCATGCCGGACCTGCTCCGCCATGAAGCGCAGGCTATCGTGACCGGTAAACTCGGTGAAGATGGCGTCTTCCATGCGGATGAACTCCTGCTCAAATGTCCAACGAAATATGAAGAGGCTGTACCTGAACAGGCAGCAAGCAATTAATCGTACTAACCCTAAAGGTCTTTCAGACCTTTAGGGTTTTAATTGAAGGAGATTTCATGATTGCGGATTTTGGATTTGGCGTTTTAGTCGTATCCTTTTTAGTGGCTCTTTACAGCGTAGTCGCCGCAGTATATGGCGAACTGAAAAAAAGACCTGCCATGGTCGAAAGCGCGCGCCGCGCCATGTTGCTCACCTGGCCCCTGCTCACACTTACCGCAGGCATCCTCATCTATCTTCTGGTCAACGATCATTACGAAGTACAGTTCATCTATGAAGTGACCAGCCGCTCGATGCCCACCTACCTCAAAGTGACCGCGTGGTGGGGTGGACAAGCCGGTTCGCTCCTTTTCTGGTCGTGGCTCATGTCTGCATTCACATCGCTTGTCACCTTCAAAAAATGGGATCGCGACCGCGAGCTCCTGCCGTGGGTGATCGTTGTGAGCGGCATCACGCTTGCATTCTTTTTGGGAATGAATGTCTTCTTCGAGAACCCGTTCGCTCAACTCTATCAAACTTTCGACTCGAATATCAAAGCATACACATTCCAACCTCAAAACAGCATGCTCTTTACCCCGCAGGATGGACGTGGATTGAACCCGCTTCTTCGCCACCCCGGCATGGTCATCCATCCTCCGATGCTTTATCTTGGCTTCGTCTCTTTCGTTATCCCGTATGCGTTCGCGATTGCGGCATTGATCACAGGGCGCACAGACGACCGCTGGATCCGCCTGACGCGCCGCTGGACGTTATGGGCATGGCTGTTTCTCTCCGCCGGTCTCGTTCTGGGCGGACGTTGGGCTTATGATGTGCTTGGATGGGGCGGCTACTGGGGCTGGGATCCGGTCGAGATCGCGGCATTCATGCCATGGTTGACCGGTACCGCATTCCTGCATTCCGTGATGATCCAGGAAAAGCGCGGCATGTTCAAGCACTGGAATATGCTGCTTGTCATCCTGACCTATGACCTTGTCATTTTCGGTACATTCCTTACCCGTTCAGGCGTGCTTTCCTCTGTGCATTCATTCGCACAAAGCGCGATTGGTCCTTTGTTCTTTGCGTTCATTGGTATCACGCTCATCACATCCGTTGCGCTTATTATCTACCGCTGGGACGCGTTGAAGTCCGAAACGCAAATGAAATCGTTGCTTTCGCGCGAAGCCCTGTTCCTGCTCAACAACCTGTTGTTCATGAGTATCCTCGTGGTTTGCTTCTGGGGTGTGATCTACCCATTGATCTCAGAATTATTCACCGGGCAGAAAGTGACAGTCGGCCCTCCCTTCTATGAGCGTGCCACTGGTCCGCTTTGGGCTTCATTATTGCTCCTGATGGGCATCGCCCCCCTCTCCGCATGGGGGCATTCCACGGTAAAGACCCTCGGGCGCGCGATCTGGAAACCGATCCTTGGCGCGGTGGTCATTACCGCGGTCGCTTTTGTCACGTATACTCATAATGTCTATGCCCTGATCGGCTTCTTCCTTGTGGCGCTGGTCATCCTCGTAACCCTCTATGAATACTGGCGCGGCGTAAATGCAAGAATGAAGTCTCAGAGCGAGAACATCTTTACCGCATTCTGGAACCTGACCGGACGCAACCGCCGCCGCTACGGTGGATATATCATCCATCTCAGCATGATGTTGATGGCGATCGGCATTCTCGGCATCGAGATCTTCCAGATGGAAACGCAGGGGACCATCGCCATCGGCGACTCGCTCGAACTCTCCGGCTATACCATTAAGTACAAGGAAGTCGCGTCATGGGACAATCCCGGCGCCGGCGTCAACTACACTCGTGCCGTGGTCGAAGTCTACGGTGAAGATGGAACCTATCTTGGTAACCTAAACCCGCGCAAAGACTACTACTACGACAGCCAACAGCCGATGACCATCCCTGGTCAGCTAGCTTCACTCAAAGACGAAGTATACGTCCTGTTGATCGACTGGGAACCAATCAACCAGGAAAGCACCACGTTCAAGATCTTCGTCAACCCATTGGTCAACTGGCTGTGGCTGGGGAGCCTGCTCTTCCTGGTTGGCATCATCATCGCGGCATGGCCCGATAAGGACCCTGAACGCGTGGCTGTACGCGCTGGAAAACGTGCACATCAGATCAGCGCGGCAGATTGAGAAAGAGGGCAGGTTGACATGTCGAAAAAGAAATTACGGATTATCGGATACGCAATACTTCTGCTTCTCGTCACTATTAGTTTGATAACGCCTGCCTTCGCACAGGGCGAGGAACCAACCGACGATGAAGTGAACAAGATCGCCAAACAGTTGTATTGTCCCGTTTGCGAAAGCACGCCGTTGGATGTGTGTCCCACAGAAGCATGCCGTCAGTGGCGCGAATTGATCCGCACACAGTTGGCGGAAGGCAAAAGTGAGGACGAGATCAAGCAATACTTTGTGACGCAATATGGCGCACGCGTGTTGGATGAACCGCCCAATCGTTGGGCTTCATACCTTGTGCCGGTGGTTGCGTTCCTTTTGGGAGCGTTCATGCTTTTCCGCGGGTTCAGGATGTGGCTCAAGCCGGCTGGAGCACGACCAGCCGAAATTAAGAATGATGCGAAGCCTGTCCCGCAGGATGATTACATCCAAAAGATGGAAGAAGAATTAAAGAGAAGGAAATAACGTAGATGACGGAATCAACGAACAACGCGCCTGAACGCAAAGGCGTTCCGATGTGGGCACAGGTCATCATCTGGGTATTTTTGGCTGGTTTGTTAGTGATCGTCGCCATGGGATTGAACCGCGCCCAGCAGGGAACCATCCAGCCTGGGCAGGAGGTGGACGATTTCGCGTTGCCCCTGTTCAGTGGGTATGAATATGAAGGCAAGAGCGAAGTTCACCTGGAAGACTTTCGCGGCAAGGTGGTGGTGATCAACTTCTGGGCTTCGTGGTGTAAACCGTGCGAACAGGAAGCCGCCGACCTGCAACGCGCCTGGGAAGAATACGGACCGACCGGCGAGGTGATATTCCTCGGTGTGGATTATGTGGACACGGAACCCGAGGCGCGCGTATATCTCAAGAAGTTTGGCATCACGTTCCCAAACGGACCTGATCTTGCCACTCGCATCTCTCAATACTTTCGCATCAAAGGCGTGCCGGAAACCTACTTCATTGACCGCGAGGGTGTTTTGCATTACGTGCAGGTGGGTCCGTTCACGTCCCTTCAACAGATCAAGAACATCATAGACCCAATGCTCGCTGAATAGAGGGACTCAATGGAAATCGCCGCAATACTACTCACTCTTGGGGTGATCATTCTGGTCGGATTGTATCTATACGCCCCCTTCCTTGAACGGCAGGCGCGCCGCGTGACCCAGGAAGAACACGAACTCTCCACCCTGCTTGCCGAACGCGACCGCGTTGTTAATTCTCTCCAGGAACTGGATTTCGATTTCAATCTCGGGAAGATCCCCGAAGAGGATTACCCTGCACAACGCGCCGCTCTTTTGCAGAAAGGCGCCGATATCTTAAGGAGCATTGATTCATACTCCCCACAACCTGTTTCTGTACAAGACACAGAATCCCGTCTGGAAAAAGCCGTTGCCGCACGCCGCGCGGATGCATCCGTCACATCGATGGAACCATCTGATGATGACATCGAATCGATGATCGTGGCACGCCGCAAAACACGGAAGAACAAATCGGCGGGTTTCTGCCCCAAATGCGGCAAGCCCGTCATGGCTTCAGATAAGTTCTGCCCATCTTGCGGAAAGTCCTTGTCATAAACCAAAAACCAAAAGATTGCCACGCTCGCCTCAAGGCTCGCTCGCAATGACCAAAGGTAATCAATGAAATTACGTATCGCAACTTTTATCATCCTTGCAACACTCCTCTCTGCCTGTAACCTGACTCTTGCCGAGGATGTCACGCCGCCTCCCGGTTATATCGCGCCAACTCCCATGCCGACACTTGTACTGATCCCGCCGCAAACGCCCAACGTGGTTAACGGTGAGGCGATCTACTTTGAAAAATGTGCGGCATGCCACGGCGAGACCGGACTCGGCGATGGTCCGCAGGGCATTCAATTGGGCGTTACCGTCCCTGCCTTTGCGCTCCCGGAGATTGCGCGTCCTGCATCGCCCTTTGCGTGGTACACCACCGTCACGCGCGGCAAGATCGAACGCTTCATGCCTCCGTTTGTCAGCCTCAACGACCAGCAGCGCTGGGACGTGGTCGCATACGTTATGACCCTGCATACATCCGAAAATGAAATTCAAAGAGGCAAAGAGATCTTCGAATCCACTTGCGCGGACTGCCCGACAGATTACTATAAAGACCCGGCAAAAACATCCAGCCTTAGCACGGTGGCATTGGCGCGCATCGTGCGGCTTGGAAATGATGATGTAAAAGCATTTGGGGAGGACCTTTCGGACGATGAAATGTGGGCTGTGGCTGAATACCTGCGTTCGCTCTCCTACGATACAACGCCTCCTGCGCAACTGGTGGTTGATTCAGCAACCGAGACCCCAGTTCCCGCTGACACATGGACGCCGTCCGCTGAGGGAACACCGCTTGGCACAGAGCAGGCTCAAGTCACGGAAGAATCGATGCCCATTGTCGAAGGATTTGGTAACGTCCGCGGTGTCATCGATAACAAGACCGGTGAAGACCTACCTCCGCATTTCTCAGTGACCTTGCGCGGATACGAACACGACTTTGCAAATCCGAGCGCAGGCACGCAGGAAATATTGACACTGCAAGGGCTGGTCGCGTCAGATGGGTCGTTCGTGTTCGAGAATGTCGAGATGCCTGAGAACCGCATCTTCCTGGCAGAAGCGACCTACAACGGGATCGAGATCAATTCGGAGTTTGTGATCGTGGAAGCCGGGCAGGCGTCTGTTGACCTGCCGCCGCTGGTCCTATACAGTGTGACAGACGATCCATCTGTATTGATCGTTGACGAATTGGATATTTTCTTCAGCGCAGATAACGATTCTGCCTATGAGATACTTGCACTATATACCTTCCGCAACGCGAGCGAAGCGATCGTTTCGGTCTCGATGGGAACGCAGGAGGAGATTCCCTTCCTGAAATTCCCGGTTGGCGCGCAGGGGCAGGGCTATGAAGCCGTACAGGACAGCGCACGCTTCATCAGCACTGCCGATGGGTTTGCGATGGCTCCAAATGAACTGCCTTACGGCATCCTTGCCTTTTCGTCCGTGGCAAGGGAAAAGGAAATATCCATCTCCCAGCCGCTTGTATTGGATGTGACACACGTGCGTATCTTTGTTCCTGATGGTATGGAAGCGGAAGGGAACCAGATTACAAAGGACAGCTCCGAGACCATTCAGGGGCTGACATATCAATCCTATATTGCAGCCGGGTTGAAGGCGGGCGATGTTCTGACCTTTACCGTCTCCGGCTCACCCAAGGATTCAGCCGCGGGCACATCCACACCCAACACCACCTTGTTGATCGGCGCGGCTGGCTTGGGCATTGCCCTCATCCTTGCTGGTGCATGGATGTACTTGCGCGACCGCAACCGCCGCGATGAAGAGGAGGAGGAAGACGACAATGAGGAAGAGGATGAGTTCGAATCTTCGGAAGATGTGATGGACGCGATCATCGCCCTCGACGACCTGTATCGCGCAAAGAAGATCTCCGATGAGGCATATCAAAAACGCCGCGCAGAATTGAAAGAGGCTTTGAAGGAAATGATGTGATTTGTCATTGCGAGCGATAACGAAGCAATCTTTAACATTGTGGAGAGTGCTTACTCTTACGAGCACATGTCGTCGGGCCAGGTTTCGATACGAGCGAGAAAAGCACTCGCTCTACCCAACCACCAGCCATCCTCGCAATGAGGGTATATATTTATGATTACCGTTAAAAAACTCGTCAAAAGATTTGGTCTCAAAACCATCCTGCGCGGGTTGGACTTTGAAGTGCAACCTGGTGAGTTCGTCGCGTTGCTCGGTCCCAATGGTGCGGGAAAGACGACCTTCCTGCGGATATTGGCTTCGCTATCACGTCCGTCCCTGGGCGATGTGAAAGTGGCGGGATATCGCCTGCCCAATGAAGCCGCGGCTGTCCGCGCAAGGCTGGGCGTTGTCTCGCATCTCCCCCTCCTTTATGGCGACCTGACCGCGGAGGAAAACCTTCGTTTTTATGGGCGCATGTATAACATTTCCGGTCTTGAACCGCGCATCACCGAAGTCCTCGAAATGGTCGGGTTGGACAACAGACGGCGCGACCTCGTCCGCACCTATTCACGCGGTATGCAACAGAGACTTGCCATCGGACGCGCAGTCCTCCACGATCCGGACGTGATGCTCTTCGACGAACCCTACACGGGGCTCGACCAGGATGCCTCATCCATGTTGGATGAAGTCTTGAAAACTGTCGCCGCCAAGGGGCGCACCGTAGTGATGACCTCGCACGACCTTGCCCGCGCGGAAGACCTCGCCACCCGTTTCGACATCCTTTCACGCGGCGTCATCGCGGCATCGAAAACTCACAGGCAGTTACACAGGAGCAATCTGCTTTCCTTCTATAAAGAGGCTTTGGCAGATTAGTATGACTAACTCGAACTCCAAATCCGGCAATTTCCTCAAGGCGGTCGGCGCGGTCGTTTGGAAGGACCTGCAAGCCGAATTCCGCTCGCGCGAATTATTTTCAGCGATGCTGGTCTTCTCCCTGCTCATCATCCTGATCTTCAACTTTGCCCTCGAACTGGATATCAAAACGCGTCAATCCGTGACCTCAGGTGTGCTCTGGGCAACTTTTGCCTTCGCAGGGACACTGGGACTCAACCGCTCGATGGCGATCGAAAAGGATCGCGGCTGCATGGACGGACTTCTGCTCGCCCCGGTGGACCGATCCGCCATCTACTTCGGCAAGGTTATTAGCAACCTGGTTTTCATGTTGATCGTGGAGACCATCGTCCTCCCTGTTTACAGCGTTCTCTACAATATCAATCTCTTCCAGCCGGGGTTGTTGCTGGTCATCCTGCTCGGTTCGATAGGATATGTCGGGGTCGGCACACTGCTCTCCGCCATGGCGGTACAGACGCGCACGCGCGACATCCTTCTCCCCATCCTGCTCTTCCCGATCGTCATCCCTGTCCTGCTGGCGGCGGTCAAAGCCAGCAACGGTTTCCTCGAGGGCCTGGATATTTCCGAGTTCCTCCTGCCCATTAATTTGTTGATCGCCTACGACATAATCTTTATCGCCGTGGCATTCATGGTCTTTGATAGTGTCGTTGAAGAATAATCATCTCACCCCATCCCTCCACCATTGCGGGCACACGTCCCAATGAGAGAGGGAGTTTTTACAGGAGCATAATTATGCAATCCAGACCGTTAGCGTTAACAATTCTTGATATAGTTTCTATCATCCTGTTGGGCATTTCTGCGTATCTTGCCCTCGTCTTCGCCCCCACCGAACTGGTGATGGGAGACGTCCAGCGCGTGTTCTACTTCCACATCGGCACAGCGTGGACCGCCTTAATGGGCTTCATCCTTGCGGCTGTCTTCAGCGTAACCTATCTCGTCTCGAAGGACCTGAAATGGGACCGCCTGCAAGTCGCCGCCATCGAAGTCAGCCTGGTGTTCTTCCTCATCACCATCGTGCTCGGCTCGATCTGGGCGCGCCCTGCCTGGAACACCTGGTGGACGTGGGACCCTCGTCTCACCACCGCCGCCGTGACCGAGTTGATCTACATCGCCTACTTCATGCTCCGCCAGGGCATCGATGATCCCGAACGACGCGCACGCTTCGGCGCGGTCTATGCGCTCGTAGGCGGCTTGAGCGCGCCGATCACGTTCTTCGCCATCCGCCTGTTTCGCACCATCCACCCTGTGGTGATCGGAGGCTCGAACGCAGAGGCGGAAGGCGGCTTTGCCATGACGGCCGAAATGCGCGTGGCATTCTTCTTTGCACTCTTTGCCTTCACCGTCATCTTTATTGACCTGTTCTGGAACCGCATCCGCCTCGGCGAATTGCAGGAAAAGGTCGAACAACTCAAACTCAAAGTCACCCTGTGAACGGAGTATTCATGTTCTTACAAACACCCACCCCCGATACATCAGGCTACATGATCGCCGGATACGTTGTTTCATTCGTCGTCATGGGGCTGTACGTTGCCAGCATTTATCTTCGGAACCGCAACCTGAACCGGGATAAAGCCATGCTCGAAGAGATGGACAAACCCGCGCCAAAGAAGGCGAAAACTGTAACCAAAAAGTCAAAGAAAAAGTAGGTACTGAAAGAGAAGAGTCCGCTATAATATGAGCGGACTCTTTTTATATGAGAGAAGACAACGGGACTCAGTTACAGCGGAGGAAGAGGCTATTAACGTTGAGCCTGCTCCTTGTCCTCGTGGGAGGCGTCTTCGCGTCTTTCTCCCGAGGGTTTGCCGCGCCTTCCCAATCCACTTCTCCCCCCGGACCCGACCGCTACGCCGTTACCACCGTGGATTACACAAAATATTTCTGGTGGCTTGTTCGCTGGGGCGAAAACGATGTGGAATGCCATATCGAAGTGGACCATGAAGGCGTGCCCACGCCGGGGGATGTCTACATGGATTGCGGTGAAGAAATCTACGAAAAATGGGTGAATCAAAAACCATGCACGGAATTCGATGTGAACAAGTGTGCCGGTTTCTATATCGTATTGGTGGACAAACAACCCGCGCAGAAACAGATCTCCACAAAATTACAGGCGCCTATTGTCCAAGTAACGCTTGAGAATTGCAACCCGGTTTACACATCGTCCACGAGCATCTGTGAATTGGAGCCGGTTCTGGTTTTAACGGGCATCGAGCCCCTGCAGGGGTATTCGATCATAGGCATTGAAGGCTTGTATGGGGGGCAACTTTTCAATTGCGGACCGGTCTGCCGTTTGAGACTGCCGATCACCAATGAAAAAATGTTCACGCTTCAATTCTGGGCATATTCGAGTTACGGCGACAGCAGCGAAGCGTTCGAGGCGCAGATCCGCGTGGCGATGACCGACCAGGGAAACCCGGACCAGCCAACCTATTGGTTCGTGGACGTGTTGAGCAGTCAATGGGCCGGGGTGCCGGTAGCGACATGCGTGGAGGCTTGGGGCGTACTGCCTCCCGTTGGCGGTCCGCCTGAATGGTTGAACACGCCCACGCAAAGTGAGACGCTTGGCACGCAGGTTCCCTATAATTATCTCGCCGCGAACCTGATCCAAAGCGGCGCGGTGGATGCAAGTCCATGCGCTGACGGTGGATTACTATCAGATGGAGGCGCGTCTACGTGCGGAATGGAAGTTGCGCGCGATGCGGTGAATGACTGGCAGAACCAATTCGACGGAATCATTTTGAACACCGCAAAGGATACAGGGGTTCCAGCACACCTGCTCAAGAACCTGTTCGCCATCGAAAGCCAGTTCTGGCCCGGCAACAGCAAAAATGATATTGGTCTCGGTCAACTGACCGAACAGGGCGCAGATACAGCGTTGATGTGGAATCCGCCGTTCTTCAAGCAGTTTTGTCCGCTGGTGATGGATTCCGAGAGGTGTGGCAAGGGATACCTGTATATGGGCGAGGATAACCGGGCTTATTTGCGACTCGCCCTCATAGATGCGGTCAATGCGACCTGCGAGAATTGTCCACTGGGGATCGACCTCGAACGTGCAAATTTCAGCATCGGGGTCTTTGCGCATACAATGATGGCAAATTGCGAACAGACATCGCAGGTGGTTTGGAATTACAACGACAGGAAGACCCCAAATCAATTAGACATATCCTACGAAGACATGTGGAAGTTCACGCTGGTCAATTACAACGCCGGGGGTGGATGTCTTGCCACTGCTTTCGAACTAGCCAGTGAGAGCGAGGAAGAGGTGCCACTGACCTTCGAGGGCATCTCACCCTACCTCGAGCCAGCCTGCCAAGGCGCAATCGAATACGTGAACCAGATCAGCAACCGTTAAACCTACAACCTTTCAGGATTTAGAACTGGAGACGAGCATTCGTCTCCAGTTTTGCTTCCAATCTTCACCATGGGTGTTTCGAGCAAGGAGCTTGAACATCGCATGTTGGAATCTGTCCCGTTGCTTGAAGATCGGATCATATTGATCGTTCCCGTCCATTACCCCTGGGCAGACTATGGACACGCCATGCCAGATGATCTGGTTGGTCAAAAGATCATCATGCGCGAGGAAAGTTCAGGAACATGTGAAACAGTGATGCAAACCCTGAAACCGTATGGGATCACACCTGATATGTTGAATGTGGTCATGGAACTTGGCAACCCTGAAGCGATTGAAATGGCGGTGGAACGCGGCGTTGGGATAGCGTTTGTTTCTGAAATGGTTGCAGCCCGCGGTATGGCAATGGGACGCGTCCAAAAAGTGGAAGTGGAAGGGCTCGACCTGCGGCGTCAGATCTTCATGGCACGGCATATCGGTGTTCCGTTTACGCGCGCGCAGTCCCTGTTTTGGGATTTTGCCAAGGCACAATATGAAAAGATCAATAGCGAGATCTGGGAAAGCCTAGGGCAATCGCATCTAAATTTTGACCCCCTAAATATGGGCATGTTCGGATGATAAGTTTCAAGTTCGCCAAATATGGATTTCCATATTTGGGCAAAAAATGGGTTTATGTGCAGAATTACCCATATATACGATTGTTTAGACAGCAAGATGCGATAGCCCTATGGGAAAGCCTTGTTAACTTCAGCAATTCTCAATATGGCAAAGGGGGGGGATGCGAGGGACAGAAAGAAGAAACCTGAGTTGATTGAAATGCAAACGAAGTACGCAGGGAACGCATAGCGGGGACAGAAACATCCATGATCTGGAAT
>DATDAG010000028.1:0-2181 GCA_036525495.1 Anaerolineales bacterium | reverse complement strand
GGGGCGGTAGTATCCCTCATCAAGCCCCAATTCGAGGCAGGCAAAAAGGACGTCTCTCGCGGGGATGGGGTGATACGCGACCCTGAAATTCACAGGCAGGTTCTGCAAGATGTGTTGGGGTTTGCGCATGAGGAGGGATTTCAAATTCGCGGGCTGATCAAGAGTCCGCTGTTGGGACCGAAGGGGAATGCAGAGTTTCTCGTATGGCTGAATCAGACGTCAGATGAGGAAGGAAGCGAAGATGTTAATCGAATGATAGAGCGGGTTTTGGAATAAGTCTGTCTGGTAAAATTTCACAATGACTCCATCATCTGCCGATCCAGAATTTAATGTCCATAATCCGCTGCCGCTGCTGATCGTGATCTCGGGTCCGTCGGGCGCAGGCAAGGATACCGTCATGCAGCGCATGCAGGAGCGCGGACTTCCGTTCCACTTTGTTGTGACGGCAACGACGCGCGAGAAGCGTGAAAACGAGGAACACGGTAGGGATTATTTCTTTGTGTCTAAGGACGAGTTTGCGCGCATGATCGACGAGGACGAATTGATCGAGCATGCGATCGTGTATGGCGATTACAAAGGGATTCCGAAACAGCAGGTGCGCGAGGCGCTGGCAAGCGGCAAGGACGTGGTCATGCGCGTGGATGTGCAGGGTGCCGAGACAGTGCGCAAGATGGCGCCCGAGGCTTTGTTGATCTTTATTACGACGGACAGCGAAGAGGAATTGGTGCATCGACTTGAGACTCGCAAGACCGAGACCGCCGATTCGCTTGCCCTTCGCATTGCAACCGCGCGCAAGGAATTGAAACGCGTGGAAGCCTTCGATTATGTGATCGTCAACCGTGATTTTCAATTGGATATTACAGTGGATTCGATCCGCTCGATCATCGATGCAGAGCATCACCGTGTGAACCCGAGAAAGGTCTCTTTGTGAACGAAACTCCAACGTATTCTGAAACGCCCCAGCCACCCGAGCAGCCTCAACCACAACCCGTTAGTATTGCCCTGCCGCAGTCCGTTCCGTATGTGACGTATTCCATCATCGGCGTGACGGTGGTCTTTTACATTTTGCAGATCGTCAGCGTGGCGGTCTTCGGCTACCCAACGCGGTTTTCAAATATCGGCTGGCTGGAACTGTATGGTGCGCGGATCAATGAATTTATTCTGGCTGGTCAGCTCTGGCGGCTGCTGACCCCTGCACTTCTGCATGGATCGCTGACGCATATCTTTTTCAATATGTATGCGCTGCTCTCGTTTGGAACGAGCCTTGAGCAATTCTTTGGGCATTTTAGATTCTTCACGCTGTATGTACTGGGAGCGTTCGCAGGGAACGTTGCCTCTTTTCTGTTCTCAGATGGATATTCCCTTGGGGCGTCCACGGCTGTTTTCGGTTTGATCGGCGCGCAAGGCGTGTTTTTGTATCAGAACCGCAAGCTTCTCGCTGGACGGTTTAGAAGCGCGATCAGCAACATCCTTTTCATTGTGGCGATTAATCTCTTTTTGGGTTTTTCCTCCGCAGGCATCGATAACGCAGGTCACATCGGCGGGCTTGTGGGCGGATTGATGTTCACGTGGTTTGCCAGTCCGCTGTGGGCGATAGAAGGGATTCAGCCCTATCTCCAGGTGGTGGATAACCGTCCGTCACGCGAGGTAATCACTGGCGCGGCGCTGGTGTTGATCATCTTTGGGGCGCTGGCGATGTGGGGTTTTGTGAGGTAGAAGATCAAACGGTGGTTGAGTAGTGGCACAGGGCGCTACAGGTCAAAACCACACAACAGAATTTATAGATTAACATGCTGGTTTCGATACGCCCCGCAAACTGAATTCTGGGCTACTCAACCAGCGTGTTGCTTTTAAGACTTGATCTCGAACACTGTCCCCGCACTTCCGGGAAAAGGATGGTGTGCTGTCTGGGTAAGACCATATATCTTATCTCTGATTATTCAAATTTTTATACAGGTTTTCTATTCAATTATTGGAACATTTTTCACTTCAACATCGTCATTTGGGCACTTAAAAATAAAAAAGGAGTAAAAAATGACGATACTAATCATCACCCTACGCATCCTGCATATTGTTGCAGGCATCCTTTGGGCAGGAGGAGCATTAATTGACTTCATGTTCATTTCTCCCACTGCCAAAGCCACCTCACCTGAAAGCCAGAAGTTTATAGATTATCTAATG
>DATDAG010000027.1:0-8450 GCA_036525495.1 Anaerolineales bacterium | reverse complement strand
TGATGATGGCAGAGACCATTGAACTAAGCCGCCCGCGACTCGCCAATGTCATTTCAGACAACGTCAAAGACGGTTCGATTGCCTATATTCTCAACAAACCCTATAACTTCCTGCTCTATCAATTCAGCATATCCATGGGCGAGACGATCTTCCGCGCTGTGATGAACGCCGTCTTCGGCGGGATGGTCATTTGGTGGCTGGTCGGTCCGCCGCCTGCATTGCTCGGATGGGCTTTCGCCATCCTTGCTTTATTCGGCACCTGGATCATGAACTTCTGCATTACCTGCCTCATCGGATTGTCCGCTTTTCTGGTTGAAGAGGTATCACCCTTCATGTGGATCTATCAAAAGTTCGTATTCATCCTTGGCGGATTCCTGATCCCGCTCGATTTTTATCCCGATTGGCTCCAATCCATCGCGAAAGCGTTGCCCTTTGCGTATATGGTGTATGGTCCGTCCAAACTTTTCGTCGCGCCGACGGTTGACCTGCTCGTGAACATCGTTTTTATGCAATTTGTCTGGATCGTTGTTTTTGGTTCCATTCTCGTCATTGCATATCAGCGAGGCGTGGCGTATCTTACGGTGAATGGAGGTTGATTATGAAAGAACTCAAATTCCTGCTCGCCGTCTGGTCAGCCAATATCCAATCCGTGATGGAGTACCGCATCTCATTCATCACGCAAGTGATCGGGATGATATTCAACAACTTCATCTATTTTGCCATCTGGATCGTATTCTTCGATCGTTTCAAGGAGGTACGCGGCTGGGGCATCAATGACATGTACGTCACGTTCGGCGTCATTGCCAGCGCGTTCGGTCTGGTCTCGCTTTTCTTTGGCAACTCCTTCATGCTCGGCGACATCATCAACAATGGACGTCTCGATTACTATCTCTCGCTTCCCCGCCCCGTTCTGCTCCACGCGGTATCGAGCCGGATGATCTCGAGCGGCATGGGCGATTTCACCTACGGCTTCATCAGTTACGCGCTCTCGGGGCAATTCTCATGGGATGGCTTTCTCCGCTTCATCCTTGCGATACTTTTAGCGGCAGTGGTTTTCGCGGCATTCCTCATCCTGGTGAACAGCCTGGCATTTTGGGCAGGCGTCGTTTCGAGTTTCTCCAATCTGATGGTCAACGCCATGATCACTTTCGGCATCTACCCGATCACCCTCTTCGACAACTATGCAAAACTGATCCTGTTCACGCTCGTCCCTGCCGCGCTGATGGGTGCTGTCCCTGCCGAATTCATTTCGCATTTCTCATGGCAGGTATTGGCGGAACTCCTGCTCGGGGCGATGATGTTTCTTGGGTTGGCAATATCAGTTTTCAGATTGGGACTGAAGCGCTACGAATCGGGCAGCGCCATCCAGATCGAGGTGTAAATGAGTCTCAAGGAAGAATTGGCACTGGAGATGGAAAACACGCGTCGGGACTTTCATTACTTGCTGGATTCTGTCCCCGAAGCCTTGTACCTTCATCCAAGCGACAACCCCGCGTGGACAATTGGTGATGTGCTGTTTCACATATCGCTCGCACCGCGTTTCCTCACCGCCGACCTGCGCATGATCATCGGGCAGGCATGGATTTCAAAACTCATTGGGGTCTTCGTCCCCAAATTTATCTTTGACAGGTTGAACGAATATTTCACAAAACGCTGGGCAAGCCGCAACATGACGCGCGAAAAACTTTCCCGCGCCTACGATAAGGCGCACGAGAACGCCATGCGCGCTCTAGACGACCTAAAAGAGGAAGATTTCGGAAAGTCGCTCGAATACCCCGATTATGATGAACTACTGACGGGTGTTGTCAGCGTCGAGAAATTATATCGCTATATCACGGTCCACTTCAACACGCATGCGGAGCAAATCCGCAAGGTGGTAAAGGAGAATAAATGAGCCTACAAGCCCTCATCGAATTTACGCAACGATTGGTACGCCAGCCAAGTTTGTCAGGTGAAGAGGAAGCAGTTACAAAAATTATTGTTGATGAAATGCGCACGCTCGGCTTCGACAAAGTCTGGGTGGACGAGAACGGTTCAGCGATTGGAGTTATCGAAGGCAAACAACCCGGTAAGACAATTTTGTTCGACGCACACACCGACACAGTCGGCATCGCACCCGGCTCCGTGTGGACCAAGGATCCATTCGGCGGCGAGGTCATTGACGGCTATCTTTACGGTCGCGGCGCGTCAGACATGAAAGGCGCTCTTGCCGCGATGGTCCATGCCGCAGGGAGTGTGGACAAAAGCAAACTGGCTGGAAGAGTTGTCATATCCGCTTCGGTTTTGGAGGAGGTGTACGAGGGCGGCGCGCTGAAAACCGTCATGGACGCGATCAATCCCGATTATGTAGTCATTGGGGAATCGAGCAATTTGAATCTCGTGCATGGCGGGCGCGGACGGGCTGAGATCCATCTTGAAACGATTGGCAAACCATCGCACTCTTCCTCCCCGCAATTGGGAGTCAATGCAGTCCATTTGATGATGAAAGTGATCGAAAATGTTGAAAAGATCAAGCCTGGCGAACATCCCCTGCTGGGTCCCGCCATCCTCGCATTGACCGATATCATTTCTGAACCCTATCCCGGCTACTCGGTCATACCGTCGCGTTGCAAAGCGACGTATGATCGCCGCTTGCTGCCGAACGAGACAGTCGAAGAAGTACTTGGTGCGATCCAATCTTTGCCTGAACTCAAGGATATCCCTTTCAACGCGGGCATCGCACAAGGTGAGCATCATGCCTACACAGGCAAGACCCTCACCTGTACAAAATTTTTCCCAGCATGGGAATTGGATGCAGAGCATCATTTCGTTCAAAGTGCTCTGAGGGGGGTGAGTAATTCAGGAATAAAACCAACCCTTTCAGCCTATCGCTTTTGCACGAATGCGGCTTATAGCGCGGGAATTGCCGGGGTTCCGACGATCGGCTTCGGTCCAGGCACAGAAGCGGACGCTCATGTAGTGGATGAACGCCTCAACCTGGATTCACTTGAAAAGGTTGCGTCGGGCTACGCTGGCATTATCCAGGCGGTTCTTGGGGGGTAAATCTCTGGTATAATTTCCGCCCGTGACTGGTCCTGCCCTACGGTTTGCGCTGTGGGCTAGGAGACCTGCATAATTTAGAGAAAGGAAGCAAACGTCATGCCGCTCAATAAGGAAGTTAAGACCAAGGTCATTGCGGATTACCACCGCCATGAAACGGATACGGGTTCGCCGGAAGTGCAAATTGCCATTCTGACCAACCGCATCCAACAGTTAACCGATCATTTGCGGATCAACAAGAAGGACGAGTCCTGCCGCCGAGGATTACTCAAAATGGTTGGGCAGCGCCGCCGTCTGTTGACCTATCTGCGTAAAGCAGAATACAAACGGTACCTGGCAGTTACTGAAAGTTTGAAACTGCGCCATAAGTAAGTGAGTTAGACCCTAAAGGTCTCGCAGACCTCTAGGGTCTTATTTAACCCTCTCCCGCGGGGAGAGAGAAGTCCGCGGTCAGGAATTGAACAGCGCGAATGACGCCGAGACGTCACCCTCGCTCTTCAGTCCCTGACAAATGGCGGAAACAAAGTTAAGGCTTACGTTGATAAAATCAAATTAACCGCTAAGAATGCCAAGAACGCAAAGATTCCTCTAGGGTCTTCGCGTTGTTTGTCTATTTGCGTTGAGATAGAGTCAATATAAGCAGTCTTAGGAGACAAAATGAAACCCGAATCAAAGAAATACTCAACCACTGTTGGGAATCAAACCTACACGTTCGAGACCGGCAAACTGGCTGGTCAGGCTGGCGGCGCGGTGACCTTCGGCGCAGGCGATAACATCGTCTTTGCAACAGCCACCATGGGCGGCGTTCGCGAAGGCATTGATTACTTCCCGCTTAGCGTGGATTACGAAGAACGCCTCTACGCCGGCGGCAAGATCCCCGGCTCGTTCTTCCGGCGCGAAGGCAGGGCGCATACTGAAGCAATTCTGACAGCCCGCCTGACAGACCGCCCCATCCGTCCGCTCTTCCAAAATGGGATGCGCAACGAAGTACAGATCATCATCTACTCACATTCATCAGACGGTATTGCCCCGCTCGACATCCTCGCCATCAACGCCGCATCCGCCGCGATCATCATCTCAGATATCCCCTGGGGTGGACCGATCGCGGCTGTCCGTGTGGGACGCGTGAACGGTGAATTCGTTATCAACCCGACCTTCGCCGAAATGGACGCTTCCGATCTGGACCTGAGAATTGCCGGCACCAAAGAAGCCATACTCATGGTCGAATGCGGCGCAGACGAAATCCCTGACGAAGTGATGGTGCAAGCCCTCGAAATGGGACACAAGTCCATGCAACCATTGATCGACCTGCAACTTCAAATGGCAAAAGAAATTAGCAAGCCGAAACGCGAAGTAACCCTCTTTCTGCCCAGCGACAAAGTCATGAAGAAAGTGTCTGACCGTGTCAGCGGTCCGATGAACGAACTGCTCGACAAACCGCTCTCCAAAGTGGAATTCTATACCGGCATGTCCACGATCAAGACCGAAGCCGAAGCGGAATTAACAACCATCCCAGAAGGCGGAAACCCTGACGACTACATTCCCGTCAACATGTTCCGCGAAGCGTTTGAACTGGCTGAACAAGCCGTTGTGCGCGAACGCATCCTGGGTATGGGTAAACGCCCCGACGGGCGCACACCCACCGAAGTCCGACCGATCTGGTGCGAGGTGAACGTTTCACCCCGCGCACACGGAACCGGTCTCTTCACACGCGGCGAGACGCAGATCCTTTCGTTTGCCACGCTTGGCACATTGGGCGAGGCACAGGAACTTGACAACCTGTCCCCGAACAATACCAAACGATACATGCACCACTACAACTTTCCTCCCTTCTCTGTCGGCGAGGTAAGATTTCTTCGCGGCTCGAGCAGGCGCGAGATCGGTCATGGAGCGTTGGCGGAACGCGCACTGGAACCCGTCCTGCCCACCGAAGAGTCCTTCCCTTACACGATCCGTGTGGTATCCGAAGCCTTGTCATCGAACGGCTCGACCTCGATGGGATCGGTCTGCGGTTCGACGCTCGCGTTGATGGATGCGGGTGTCCCGATCAAGACTCCGGTCTCCGGTGTCGCAATGGGACTGATCACCGACTCCAGTGGTCGCTACAAAATTTTGACTGACATACAGGGTACGGAAGACCATCTCGGCGATATGGATTTCAAAGTTGCCGGAACCGCAAATGGGATTACTGCCCTGCAAATGGACATCAAGATCAGCGGTTTGAGCACACAGATGATGAAGGAAGCGCTCGAGCAGGCAAAGACCGCGCGCATGCACATCATGGACAAGATGTTGGAAGTTTTGCCCGAAGCGCGCCCTGAGATCAAGGAACATGCCCCGCGCATCATCACAGTGAAGATACCGGTCGAAAAGATCGGTGCATTGATCGGACCGGGTGGAAAGAACATCCGCGCCTTGCAGGAAGAGACCGGCACAAAGATCGACATCGAGGAAGACGGCACTGTATACATTGCATCCACAGGCGGACCCGGCGCACAGACAGCGAAAGAACGAGTCGAGGCGCTTGGCGAGAACGCCGTGATCGGGAACATCTACACCGGCAAGGTTGTGCGCATCGCCGACTTCGGCGCGTTCGTCGAAATCCTGCCCGGCATGGATGGACTCGTTCACATCTCACAACTTGACTCGGAACGAGTCAACAAGGTTGAAGATGTTGTAGGAATGGGTGATGAGGTCACCGTAATGGTGACGGATATAGATGGTCAGGGGAAGATACGCCTCTCACGTCAGGCTGTGCTTGAAGGTTGGACCGCTGAGGAGGCTCGTGCAAAAGACAGTCCGCGCAAAAGCGGCGGTGGACGTCCCGGTGGTAATCGCGGAGGACGTGGTGGAGACCGCCGAGGCGGCCGAGATCGAAGATAACAAGTGAATGTCGGGCTTCCGAAGTCTCAGCCCCTGTCAGGCGTTTCGCAAAGAATTCGGAAACCTTTTTCCATAACGGATGGAGCGCCGCTCTGTCCGTTTTTTTATTCGACCCAAACCGACACCTATACTCCATTACGGGGTTTTACAGGGTAACGGGAAAGGTTCGTTACTCCCAAAAAACCAATATACAAGGAGATTGACCATGCAGGAAAGCCTACTTTCGAACGTGATCCTCCCTCTCGCCATAGTCATCATCATGGTAACGCTCGGCATGACGCTCACCCTCACCGATTTCAAACGCGTCTTTACGCAACCCCGACAGGTCCTGACGGGGCTGCTTTGTCAATTGGTGCTGTTGCCGATCCTCGGTTTTGCCGTCGCGGCGATCTTTTCTTTGCCTCCGATCTATGCTGTCAGCGTAATCCTGCTTGCCGCGTCACCTGGTGGCGCAACTTCGAATCTGATCGTCCATGCCGCGGACGGCGACCGCGCCCTCTCCGTCACACTGACTGCCATCTCGAATATGCTGGCGTGGCTCACCATTCCCCTTCTGCTGGGCATCGCCTTTGGCATGTACGGCGGCGGCACCGAGATCGTGAACTTTCCAGTTGCAGATACAATGATCCAGGTCGCCGCGCTTACCATCGTCCCTGTGCTGATCGGCATGGGCGTCCGCAAATGGAAGACTGAATTCGCAGAGAACAGCAAACGCGCCACGCGCACTTTCGCAACCGTTTTCTTCCTGTTGATCGTTGTGGCGCTCGTTATCGAAAATTGGGATCTGATCGTTCGGGACGGTCCACGCTTTGCGCCTGCCTTCATCGCGCTGAACGCTGCCGCTCTCGCTGTCGGCTATTTCGTCGCAAAATTGGCGGGCATCAACCGTGTACAGGCAACCACCATCTCCATCGAGACGGGCTTGCAAAACGCAACCGTATCCATCACCGTTGCCCTCACCATTCTCAACAACAACGAGATGGCGATCATCCCCGGGTTATACGCGCTCTGGATGCTTGCTTCCGGGTTCGCCTTCGCCTTGTGGATTTCCCGCACATTTGCAAAAGATGGAACAGAGAAAGCAGTAGCATAAAGAGGGAAAATCCGCTTCTCCCCCATCGACATTTGATTCAGCCTTCCAAACAATTCATTCCTCGAGGAAGCCCGCCATTCAGCGACGGGCTTCCTCGTTTATTAGTACTTCTTCATCATCTCTTTCAATTTCTTCTTCACTTCACCCCACTCCGAGTCAAGGATGCTGTAATATACCGAATCTCGGTAACGCCCGTCTGGCAGGATCATATGATTGCGAAGGATTCCTTCTTTCTTCGCGCCGATCCGTTCAATGGCTTTTTGCGAGCGCTCGTTTCGCAAATCCGTCTTCAATTGCACGCGGATGCAACCCAACCTTTCGAATGCGTGTTGAAATAATAGATACTTGCATTCAGTATTAACGGCGGTACGCTGAAAATCAAGTCCATACCACGTGCCGCCGACCTCGAGTCCCCTGTCATTCGGCATGATGTTCAAATACCGCGTCGCTCCCGCCAATCGTCCCGAAGCGAGATGGATGGCAACGAACGGCAGGTCAGTCCCTTTTTTGGCGCGCTCAAGAATCTCATTCACCCATCCGCGCATATCTCCTTCGCTATCCATTCTCCCATACACCATGAAATCCCAGAAATCCTGTCCAGTCCCGATCTCAGCCAGCGCAGGGATATGCACTTCGGTCATTGGTTCGAGCCGCACATGTTTGCCTTCCAATATAACGGGTCTTATTTCCAGGTAAGCCATTCGCTTTCCTCCGTATCCTGTGTAGGCAAATAAGGCATTTGAGGACCTTCCACCCCCAGGAATTCACTTAGCGCAGCGCGCATTGCAATGCGATCATCCCATAAATGTTCGCGTTCCCCAAAACACATGGATTGTTCGTGGCCTTTTCCACACGCCATCACGATGTCACCTTCACGCGCCAGTTTTAACGCAAAGCGGATCGCTTTGCCGCGATCTGGGACGCGCCAAAATGTTTCGCCTTCGGTTCTTCCTCTGGACCTCGCGCCTGCCGCCATCTCATCAAGAATTCCATCCAAAGATTCCGTCCGCGGGTCTTCGGCAGTCAGCACAGTAAGGTCAGCCAGTTCAGCGGAGGTCTCTGCCATCATTCTACGCTTCTCCTTATCGCGCAAACCAGCCGAACCAAAGACACAGATCACGCGACTGCGTTCCCCTCTCCTTTCAGGAGAGGGATTAGGGGTGAGGTCACGCGCGGCTTCCAAAGCGGACTTCAAGGCATTTGGCGTATGAGCAAAATCCACGATGGCAGTGAAGTTCTGCCCCATGTCTATGCGCTCCATGCGACCGGGGATTTCTTCGAGTGACGTTATTCCTTGCGCGGCGACCTCAGGTTTAATTCCCAATCCATAAACTGTTGCGGTCAACGCGGCAAGACAGTTCGAGACGTTATACGCGCCAACCAGTCCGCTTTTCACTTCCACTTGGAAATCCTTGCTTTGCACAATGAAACGAAT
>DATDAG010000026.1:0-13093 GCA_036525495.1 Anaerolineales bacterium | reverse complement strand
TTAGGTCGCTATCGTCGTTTGGCTCGTGACTTTGAGCATACCGTCTCTTCCAGCGAATCCGTTGTTTACATTGCCAGTATCCGCCGCATGTTGAAACTGGCTACGAATTGATTTAAGAAACGCTCTCTTAGTGGTTAAGAGTCATTCATCATCCAGTTTCAAGACAGCCATGAAAGCGTCCTGCGGGATCTCGACGTTGCCGACCATCTTCAAACGTTTCTTGCCCTTCTTTTGTTTCTCGAGCAGTTTCTTTTTGCGGGAGATGTCGCCGCCATAACACTTGGCGAGCACGTCCTTGCGCGTGGCTTTGACGTTGGCGCGCGAGATGATCCTGCCGCCCGCCGAAGCCTGGACTGCAACATCGTAGAGTTGACGAGGAATCAATTCCTTCAGTTTGGTGATGAGACGCTGTCCCTTGTGGAACGCGTCTTTCTTGTGGACGATTGTTGCCAGCGCATCGACAGGTTCGCCATTGACGAGGATCTCCAATTTCTGCAATTCTTCAGGACGATAGTCAAGGAACTGGTAATCCAGCGAGGCATATCCCTTGGTGCGGGATTTCAAGGCATCGAAGAAATCAACGATGATCTCTGAGAGCGGGATTTCATAATCGAGTTGGACGCGATGCGGTGCGGGGTGCTCCTGTTGTTTGAAAATACCGCGCTTCTTGGTGACCAGCTCCATGATAGGACCGTAGTAATCAGTGGGTGTGATGATCTCGATATTCATCCACGGTTCACGGATCTCGACGACCTTGGATTCATCCGGCAGTTCGGCGGGCGAGTCGACGGGGACCACTTCATCGTTGATCATCAAGACCTGGTATTCCACAGACGGCGCGGTGAATAACACATCAAGGTCATATTCACGTTCGATGCGTTCCTGGATGATCTCCATGTGAAAGAGACCGAGGAAACCAGCGCGGAAACCAAATCCCAACGCCTGCGATGTTTCGGGCTGGTAGGTCAATGACGCATCGTTGAGTTGCAATTTTTCGAGCGCTTCACGCAGATCGGAGTAATCGTCGGCTTCGACGGGATAGATCCCAGCGAAGACCATGGGCTTGGGATGGAAGTACCCAGGCAGAGGGTCCGAGGCGGGAGCCGATGCGCGCGTGATCGTATCCCCGACGCGGCACTCATGCACCGTCTTGAATCCAGTGGCGATGTAGCCCACTTCCCCCGATCCCAACGCCTGGACAGGTTTCATGCTGGGCGAAAAAATGCCGATCTCAACCGGGCGCATATCCGCTTTGGTGGCGAACATGCGTAAAATATCAGTGGATTTGAGCGAGCCTTCGACAATACGGACATAAGCGATCACGCCCTTGTAGGAGTCGTAATGCGAATCGAAGATGAGGGCGCGCAGAGGGGCGTCGTCTTCGTCTTTGGGAGGCGGGACGCGTGTAACGATGGCTTCGAGGATTTGCTCGACATTGAGACCCGCCTTGGCAGAGACTTGAAGAACATCAACCGGGTCAATACCAAGCAACGCGCCGACATCTTCCGCCACTTCATCGGGGTTCGCGGAAGGGAGGTCGATCTTGTTGATCACGGGGATGATCGTCAGGTCGGCATCGAGCGCCTGATAAAGGTTCGCGAGCGTCTGCGCTTCGATGCCTTGCGATGCATCCACAACGAGTACCGCGCCTTCGCATGCCTTGAGAGCGCGGCTGACTTCGTAGCCGAAGTCCACGTGACCGGGCGTATCGATCAGGTTGATCTCGTAGCGTTGATTGTCTTTGGCATCGTAATACATGCGAACCGCGGAGGCCTTGATCGTGACACCTTTTTCACGTTCGAGATCCATGTTGTCGAGCACCTGCGCGGACATGTCACGGTCGGAGATCGTGCCTGTTAATTGAAGCAGGCGGTCTGCCAGCGTGGATTTGCCGTGGTCTACATGGGCAATGATACAGAAGTTACGGATATGGTCGGTCATAAGTTTGCGTGCGGAAGTATAACCGAGAAATTAGCTGTAGGAACGTAGAGAAAACGAAGGTTATCTGTATGAACAACATCGCAACTGGACAATATATTGCCAAAATCACCATAGATTCAGTAGGGAAGCAAAGCGATTTTGGTTAAGGGCAGAAAAGATCACGTAGGGGACCAGGGATTTCTTCAAGTTTTATTAAATTGCTCCCGTCCGCATTCATGATAAATAAAGCGTTCATATTAAACACGCTTTCGCCTTCTCTGTCTGATTTAAAAATTATTTTTGTCCCATCTGGTGACCATTCTGGAGATTGATCATCGCTTTTGTTGTTTGTAAGGTTGATTGGATTACTGCCGTCAGCATTCATAACATAGATTTCAAATTTTCCTCCATCACGATTAGAGATGAATGCTATTCTCGTTCCATCAGGCGACCATACTGGCCCGAAATCTTCACCCCGACTATTGGTCAGATTGATCGGCTCACTTCCATCTGCATTCATCACATAGATTTCTGTGCTCCCCCCTTCACGAGCAGTGCTGAAAGCTATTTTCATACCATCTGGTGACCAAGTTGGTCCACCATCATAAAAAGGATTATTCGTTAAATTTTTTAGATTTTCGCCATCAACATCAATCACATAAATTTCGAATGCCCCATTGCGACTTGATTCAAAAATTATTTTTTTCCCGTCGGGAGACCAATCTGGAGACCCATCATAACCTCTACTATTGGAGAGATTAATTGGGTTGCTACCATCAGCATTCATCACAAATATTTCTGCCTTATTGCCTGGATAGGACATGAAAGCGATTCTGGTTCTGTCGGGTGACCAAACTGGAGCGTAGTCCATTTCATTGCTGTTAGTGATATTGATTGGATTGCTTCCATCAGAGTTAATGACAAAAATCTCAAAATTATTTCCCCCAATATCAGCAGTACATAAAATTTTGCTCTTTGCCCAGCCACCAAATGGCGTCTTAGTGGGAGGAATTAGAGTCGGAGTGAAAGTTGAAGTTGGTGTAACGGTAGGAGTATAAGTTGGTGTTGAAGTGGGCATTGGTGTTATTGTCCACTGTGCAGCAATAGCGGTTGCCGCGGTGGCTGTTTGAGCAGCAATTCTTTCTGGTGAAATACCACAACCAATCGGCAGGAGATGGAAAATTATCACAAGAATGGCAAACCTGTGTTTCATATTTTCCTCCGGTAGTAAAGAAAGGTCCAGAACCGTTATGCACTTTATTTTTGCTCAACCCATCGCAAACGCAATTATACGCCTCCACATCTGCCCTCGATTCCGTTAAAATATACTCATGCCAACCTATGACTTTATCTGCAACAACTGCAACGAACGTTTTGATGTATTCTTGACCTTCGCCGAGTATGGAAAGAAGAAAGTCTCCTGTACAAATTGCAAGAGCAAGAATGTGCGGCGGCGGATGACGAAGGTGCGTATTGCGAAATCCGAGGAGAGCCGCATGGAGTCCATGGCGGATGATTTCAGCGGATTCGAAGGCTTGGATGATGATCCCAAAGCGATGGGGCAAATGATGCGCAAGATGGGGAAGGAAATGGGAGAGGAACTTCCGCCTGAATTTGACGAAGTGGTCGACAGACTCGAATCAGGTCAAAGTCCCGAAGAGATCGAATCCGCCATCCCAGATCTGGGGAATGCCGGGGCAGATGACGAATAAAATGGTGACAATCACGTTTTACGTGACTGTCACCTTGCTAATAAGCGAACCGCCCTTCGTCAGGGCGGTCTCGATTCCACTACTCTTCCTTTTTGACAACTTTTTCCACCTGCTTGACCGTGTCCTTGATGTTGCGGACGCGCCCGAGCATATCATGCCAGAACGAACTGCCTGCGCTTGCCGCAAGCCCCGTGATGATGATGCCGCCGATCTGCCCCGCTTGTGAATTAAGCGTACGAGCCACATCAGCCGAAAAGAACGATCCGAGGATGTCGAAGGTGTTGATCTGCAAAGCAAAGGCGATTGCGATACCGATCACCGCCGAGAGTGTGCGCAGGATCGTGATGCGTTGTTTCTGGCTTGCCGCATATTTTTCACGCAACGCCGCGAGCTTGATGGCAATTTTTTTCTTCTCAATATCCACCTGCTCGCCCAAGCCCAGTTTTTTCAACGTCTCCTCTGCTTTCGCCGCCTGCTCTTCAGCCGTTTTTTCCAACTCATCCATCTTGAGCCTGGTTTTTGCCGCGAACGTCTCGATGGCAACCACTTTTGCCGCCTCACCCGATCCTTCAGGGAGCCACTCCTGCACCGCTTTTACCACGTCATCCGGGTTTGCCGGCTTCTGCAGACCCTTGAAGAACGAGAACGGTTCAAGGATGGTCTCCACACTGACCGACAACACAAGCAGGATCGCGAAATACGCGCCCAACACGCCAAGAACTGCTGAAACACTGTTGATATCGAATTCCATGGGGTTTCTCCTCCGTGAGTTTGATTAAAAACAGTATAGCACGGGATAAAAAAAATTCAACCGCCTCTTCCTTAAGGGACGATTGCCACGCTATCTTCAAGCTTTACCTTCTCTGAAGCCTCTCCATAATCACTTTCCTCAACTCCTCCTGCACATCATCCCACTTCTGACCCGAATTCACCACCACCCAGCGACTCGGTTCCTGTTCCACCATCTCCAAATACCCCGCGCGGACTCGCTCGTAGAACTCAAGTTCGTGCGCATCCATGCGGTTCCATTCGAGTCCGTTTTGTTTTTTGCGCCGCAAACCTGTTTCCACGTCGAGGTCGAGCAGAACAGTCAGATCAGGGACAAGTCCTCCTGTTGCATATTTCACCAACCCACGAACCTGTTCCAAATCCTGTTGATGACCGTAGCCCTGATAGGCGATGGTCGAGTCGTAGTATCGGTCTGAGATGACAATCTCCCGATCTGCAAGGCGCGGCTTGATGACCTGTTCCACGATCTGGGCGCGAGCGGCTTGATAGAGGAGGGTCTCTGTGCGGGGATGCATCTCGGCGTTCTTCAGGTCGTGCAGGATGTCGCGTATCTGCTCGCTGATGGTAGTGCCGCCTGGTTCGCGCGTGGGGAATACAACATGTCCCTTCTCGCGGAGGTATTCCACGAGATATGGGATGTGGGATGTTTTGCCTGAGCCTTCGGGGCCTTCGAGGGTGATGAACATATTCAGCTATTAGCTTTTAGCGGTCAGCTTTTAGCTAAATGCTAAGCGCCAACCGCTACTCGCTACTATTCCCTAAAAATCCTCACATGCCTGCGTGGCTCTTTCCCATACGAATGACTGACCAACTCCGCGCCGCGCGCCATCTCGTGTTGCAGTCTCCGCACAAGTGACGGACCTGGCGGCAAGTCCACCCAGCGTTCACCGTTCAGGACGGCGGCAATCGCCTGTTGGGTCTCGTGGCGAATATCTTCCATGTTGTCGCGCAGGGGCGCGGCGCTGAGGTTGTACAGGTCGCCGAGGAACTGCTCCACCTGCGCCACTGTGTTCGCGCGCAACACATAGATCGGCATGCCGCGCTGTTCGGCTTCGATCACGGTCTGTTGGCGGTTGCGGTAATACGTTCGCAGGGTCACCAGCGCGTCGGCTTCGCTCACGTCACGCACGATGATTGCTGGCACGCCCATCCGCTTTGCGGCTTGCTGCAATCTGTTACGCGCCACGCCATATGGATACACCTTTATGGGTTGAAGCGATGAGCCCACAGAAGAGGGAATCGCTTTGGGCGTGGACAAAGGAACATCGGAAGCCGAAGCAGGCGTCCGTCCGCGGCGAGGCGTCCTCGTCTCCTTCGCATCCACGCGTGACGAAGAAACTGGTTCCGCCTTCTCGATCTTGATCTTGCCCTTTTCATCGCGCGTCCGCACTTCGGGAGGCAATGGGAATCCACGTAGAAGCGCATCAACGGATGCCATGATGTCGAGATGGACCGTGAAACGGTCGCGGGTTTGGATCTCGATCAGGACATCGAACGTGGGAGGTGCGCGTCTTTCCAAAACTGTTTTCTGGGTGCCGCGTCGACGCGCTTCCTCGTCCGACAACGTGACCGCTTCGATGCCGCCGACAAGATCGCTGAGGGTTGGGTTGAGGAGCAGGTTGTCGAGCGTCTGACCGTGCGCCGTGCCGATGAGCTGCACGCCGCGTTCAGCGATGGTGCGCGCGGCAAGCGCTTCGAGCTCACGCCCGATCTCGTCGATGACGATGACTTCAGGGTTGTGGTTCTCAACGGCTTCGATCATCACCTCATGTTGAAGCGTTGGCACTTTGACCTGCATTCTGCGCGCCTTGCCCACGGCGGGATGCGGCACATCGCCGTCTCCGCCGATTTCGTTGGACGTATCCACGATGACCACGCGTTTTGATTCAGCGAGGATGCGAGCGGCTTCACGCAGGAGGGTTGTCTTGCCAACACCTGGGCGACCGAGTATCAACACAGATTTACCCGTCTCGATCATGTCTTGAATGATATCAACTGTGCCATAGACAGCGCGTCCGACACGCAATGTCAGACCGACAATGCTGCCGCGCCGATTACGGATCGCAGAGATGCGATGCAGGGTGCGCTCGATGCCCGCGCGGTTATCCGCGTCGAACTCGCCTGTGCGCTCGTCCACGTAATCCAGCTCGTCGCGTGTGATCTCGTTTTCGCGCAGGCTGATCTCGCGGTCCACAAAACGGACCGTGGGGACGCGCCCCAGGTCTAATATAATCTCGAGCAGGTTCTCGCTGTCGTTCGCCCTCTCCACCGCATGGCGGATATCGAGCGGCAGGACGTCGAGAAGCGCGTCGAGGTCGTCTGTTATTTGTTGTTGTTTTTTAGTCATGATTTTTTTGTCTGTTGGTGGTCGAGTAGGACGATAGTCCGTATCGAGACCCAAGTGTCAGGTTTCAGGTTCTGATGAATGACACTGGAGGTTGATAAAATGAAAGACGAAAAGAGAATTACTTGCGCCGCGAGGGTCGTCACGTCAGCGGCATACAGAGGTTTAGATGTGGTTGCCCATGGAAAAGTTCCTGCCTTTTTATTAGTTTATGCCGTATTATACGGGAAATAGGCTGTCCCCGCGTTGGAATGTGATTGTAGACTTTGTGCTGTCCCTTTTTAAACGACCTACTTTTTCCCTTCAACCTTGCTCACCCTGCTCGGCTGGACACTCACGCCTGCAGGCTGGGTCTTCCGCGCAAGAGCCGCATCTTTGACCATATGAACCAAATGCTTGACCATCACCGCCTGTCGCTCCGCGGCTTTTGCCCCCAGGTCTTCCAACACAGGTTCGAGCCATGCCTGATACGAACGCACACAAATATACATGGGGCGATTGCGGCGATCTGGTAAGTTGCTGATCAGCGCAGAAAGTTTTTCACTAACATCCGTCGCGTCGGGATGAATGAACGGCGTCAGCACGATCCCGTACATGCCATGAGCCACTCCTGCATAACACAACGCGCCGTCATTCGACATCCATCCCAACGGACTCTTCGGCAGCGATTCGATGGGATGCAACAACGGTGGCACGATTTGGTGGTAGAGGTTTTGCACCAATGGCAAATCCACCGAACCAACACGTTCCCAATCGGACCCTGATCCTGCTTCAACGATCCCTGAAACATCCCACATCCTCTGCCACGCATAAACGGAGAACCCCGCCTTGCGTAACGAGACAAAGGCATTGTTCGTTTCATCCACCTCGGCAAGGACATGGAACGCGCCCCACGTTCCTGCATGCTCGGAAAGGTTTTCGATCAAGTCTGGGAGATAGGGGTGATCGAGTTGGGAGGATGGGGCAAGATAATAAAGATTTGCGAAGGTTTCATCGGGCACATGCGTGATCCCCCCAAGGATTGAATCCTTTTCACCGTTCGCGATCGCGGAATAAATGTGCCATGCGGGGTTGACATATGACAACAAACCAATCGCCCCCAGCGGATTACCGCGAGTCAATGCGCGCGCGGTATCCAGTCCCACCGCTTCATCGCGGAAGCTGTAGAGGTAGGGTAGATCTAAAATTGCGAGTGGACGAATGGACATGTTTAAAATTATATGTCATTACGAGCCCGAATGGGCAAAGCAATCTCCTTGTAGCGTAGGGGATTGCTTCCCAAAGGTCGCAATGACGGTTAGTCTACCAGCGAAAGAAAGTATTCATGGAAGCGCGTATCATCCGTCAGTTCGGGGTGAAAGGATGTAGCGAGGAAATGTCCCTGTTGGGCGGCGACAATCCTCCCGTCAGGAATTGAAGCGAGAATCTTTGCGTCGCCGCTCACTGAATCGATGATCGGCGCACGGATGAATACCGCGTGATACGGCGCATCCGATCCAGTCGCTTCCCTGAGTTCAGGGATGTCGAGTTCAGTTTCAAACGAATCGACCTGACGACCAAAGGCATTGCGCTGGACTTTGATGTCCATGAGACCGAGCAAAGGCTGGTTGCGTCCGATATCCTTTGAAATAAAGATCGCACCCGCGCACGTCCCCCAAATGGCATGACGCAGACCAAAGGTTTGAAGTGGTTCCATCAGATTGTAAGCAACAGCGAGCTTGCCAATCGTGGTCGACTCGCCGCCAGGGATGATGAGTCCATCAAGTCCGTTGAGATGCTCTGGCAAACGGACTTCGGATGCCTTCACGTTTAATCGCTTGAGCATCGCGATGTGTTCTGCGAAATCGCCTTGAAGGGCGAGGACACCTATTTTCATGATTTAGCCATCACATTTAGCGGTTAGCGTTTAACCAATCATTCAAAGGTTAAACGCTAACCGCTCACAGCTAAAGAATTACCAGCCTCTTCCCGCGATCTTCTCTTCTTCGGGCATCTGTGAGACATTGCGTCCAACCATCGGTTCGCCCAGGTTCTTGCTCACATCCGCAAGGATGGATGCATCCTGATAATGCGTCACTGCCTTGACGATTGCCTGCGCGCGCTTGGCAGGGTCACCGCTCTTGAAGATACCCGAACCGACAAACACACCATCCACACCAAGTTGCATCATCAACGCCGCATCGGCAGGAGTCGCGACTCCGCCAGCCGCAAAATTGACAACAGGCATGCGACCAAGTTCTTTCGTTTCCTTCACGAGTTCATATGGTGCGCCGATCTCTTTGGAATAGCGCATCAACTCGTCGTCAGCCATCGTGGTCAATCGGCGAATGTCACCCAACACGGTCCGAGCATGACGGACCGCTTCGACAACATCGCCTGTCCCTGCTTCGCCTTTCGTGCGGATCATTGCCGCGCCTTCGCCAACGCGACGCAATGCTTCGCCGAGATTGCGGCATCCGCACACGAACGGAACTTTGAAGTTGTGCTTCAAAATATGGTTTGTTTCATCCGCAGGCGTCAGCACTTCCGACTCATCAATGTAATCCACGCCGAGCGCTTCGAGAATTTGTGCCTCCACAAAATGCCCAATGCGGCATTTCGCCATCACAGGAATGCTTACGCTATCCATAATCTTCAAGATCAACTCAGGGTCAGACATGCGCGCCACACCGCCATCCGCACGGATATCGGCGGGCACGCGCTCCAGTGCCATCACAGCACATGCGCCAGCATCCTCTGCGATCTTCGCATGTTCCGCCGTCACCACATCCATGATTACGCCGCCTTTAAGCATTTGTGCCAGACCTTTTTTCTCGGTCCAGGTTCCAGTTTTGACTTCCATTTTTACTCCTTGATCCCGCTCGATGCGGACATCCTGTTAATATAGATAGGTCATGCGGGTGAGATTCTACCATGCAGAAGATTATCCACCGGATGCTTCGCTTCGTACCTGGGGACATCTGATCCTGTTCCGAACCACATCTCCTGCCTCACATCTCCTGCCTCTTGACAAAATTCCCAAAGCGTATACAATTGTGACAATGATACAATTAGTACAATGATACAAAGAGACAATTTATGATAAATAAGAAGCTAAAACTCCAAATTGATTTTCGTTCAGGGCTGCCCATCTACACACAGATCGTTGATCAAGTGCAGATGCAAGTGGTTAGCGGCGTACTCAAGCCTGGCGATCAACTTCCGACCGTGAGAGCGCTTGCAGAAGAACTGCGTGTCAACTTCAACACGGTGGCAAGAGCGTACCGAATCCTGGACGAGGAAAGGATCATCTCAACCCAACAAGGACGCGGCACCTACATCACAGAGATTCCGCCGCCCAAGGTCAGTGAACGATTGAGGAAAGAAATGTTGGAAACATTGGCAGAGCGATACATCAGCGAAGCCATGCGGCTGGAGTTTTCCAAAAGCGAGATAAAGCAGATTGTCAATGACCAGCTCAAGGCTTGGAATGAAGCGAAAGAGTCCGAAGAATAATCAAGGAGATAAGAATGGATAGCAAATTGATCAAAAAGTCATTACAGATTAAACCCCCAAAACAGGATCATCACATCTCAGCAATTGCAGGCACGCTCTTTGGTGTTGCCATGGTGATCGCGACACTTGGCGCAGTCTGGGGGGATGGAAATTACTCCGATGCGGTGCTTGGTACGTGGGTCGTCATATGGACGTTGATCGGCATCTACATCCTGTTCGCGTTGAAGGTCGCATCGCAATGGGAGAAGGTTGTCGTGCTGCGGCTTGGAAAATTTTACAAACTCGCGGGTCCGGGTCCGTTCTGGATCATCCCGATCATCGACACCGCACCAACATGGATCGATCACCGCGTGATGGTCTCTCCGTTCGCCGCGCAGAAAACACTGACGAAAGACACTGTGCCTGTGGATGTTGACGCTGTGCTTTTTTGGGTTGTATGGGATGCAGAGAAAGCTGCGCTCGAAGTCGAAAACTATCACGCCGCTGTAGACTGGGCGGCGCAGACCGCACTGCGCGACATCATTGGTCGCATGATGCTGGCAGATATTCTCGTCGGTCGCAGCATGATCGACAGGGAACTTCAGCAAGTCATTGACGAGCGCACGACACCCTGGGGTGTATCGGTTCAATCTGTGGAGATTCGTGACATTGTCATCCCGCAGGATTTGGAGGATGCCATGTCCCGCCAGGCACAGGCGGAGCGCGAGCGTCAGGCACGCGTCATTCTCGGTGAATCCGAGAAACAGATCGCGGCTTCGTTCTCTGAAGCGTCGCAAGCCTACATAAATAACCCTACAGCGTTACATCTTCGGGCCATGAACATGCTCTTTGAAGGTTTGAAGGAAAAAGGCGCCATGGTTATTGTCCCAAGTTCGGCTGTGGATACTATGAACCTTGGCGGGCTGAGCGGCATGATCTCTCTGGCCCAAAACAATACACCGAAAGATATGAAGTAAGGAGAAAAAATGACAACAAAACTCACCACTATCATCGTGCTCGTACTGATCGTCGGAATCACTGTCGCCGGTGCAGTGCTATGGAACCAACTGCCCGACCCGATGGCTTCACATTGGAACGAGAAAGATCAAGTTGATGGTTACATGTCCAAGATCTGGGGGGTGTACATGATGCCGCTGATCACATTAGGGCTGTTCCTGCTCTTCCTGCTCATCCCCAACATTGATCCGCTCAAGGCTAATATTGCACAATTTCGCGGAACGTTCAACCTGTTTATAACCTTCATCATCGGGTTTATGGCGTATGTTCACATCCTGACACTGCGTTGGAATCTCGGCTACACGGACTGGGGCATCGGCAAAGCAATGCTGCCTGCGATGGGACTGCTCTTCATCGTGATCGGGTCCATGCTTCGCAAGGCGAAACGCAACTGGTTCATCGGCATCCGTACACCGTGGACGCTTTCCAGTGACAGCGTCTGGGACGAGATCCATCGCCTTGGCGGAATTTTGTTTATGCTCTCGGGTGTAATCGCGATTATTGGCGGGTTCTTCGGCGGCATGGTCGCCTTCTGGTCCATCATGATTCCGATTTTTGGCACATCCATTTTCCTGGTGGTTTACTCGTATGTGCTATATCAAAGGGAAGTCAAAGCTTAACAACACAAGGGGCAGGTGAGAGCCTGCCCCTCTGTTTCACGTGAAACAGAGGCAACCATGAACACTATCGTTGAAACTAATAAATTACAGCGCTTGTTCGGCAAGCACAAGGCCGTGGACAAAATGACGTTTCACGTGAAACAAGGCGAAGTCTTCGGTTTGCTTGGACCCAACGGCGCCGGCAAGACGACCACCGTCCGATTGCTGAACGGCATCCTACCGCCGTCTGCTGGGACAGCGCATGTGTTTGGATACGATCCTGCTGTGGATGGAGAATCGATCCGTCGCAAGACAGGCGTGTTGACGGAAACGCCCGCTCTTTACGAACGTTTGTCTGCGCGCGACAACCTGGAATTTTTTGCCACGCTCCATGAGATTCCCCAAACAGACACTGCAAGCCGCGTGAATGAAATGCTGGATTTTTTCGAACTATCCCATCGCGCAAAGGACAAAGTTGAAACCTATAGCAAAGGGATGAAGCAAAGGCTTGCTTTAGCGAGGGCATTGATTCACAAACCACCGCTGTTGTTTCTAGACGAACCCACATCAGGACTGGATCCCGAAGCCGCGCAACAGGTCAATGATCTGATTGCAGAACTGACAAAACAAAACGGACAGACTGTCCTACTGGCAACGCACAACCTCACAGAAGCGCAGCGGTTATGTGACCGTGTTGCCATCATGAACAAAGGAAAGATATTGGCACTTGGAAGCCTGGATGAACTCGCAAGAAAGTTGTGGCCTATCACATGGGTTGATATCAAGTTATACAAGGCGTCATCGAAGAATGTGTCGGATTTGCTGAAGGCTCATCGAGGCGTGATACAGGTAACAGTTGATGATGAAGCGTTATCTATCCAAGTCGAAAAAGAGGATGTAATTCCAGAAGTCGTCCGTCATCTGGTGGAACTCGGTGAAGCGATCCACATTGTCAATCCAAGGGCTTATACGTTGGAAGATATATATTTTGCATTACAGGCAGGTGAAGCATGAACTGGCGATCGATCTGGGCGATTGCCCGCAAGGACTTGATGGAAGTGCGACAGAATAAAGCCGCATGGGTACCTGCCATTGCCGTGCCGCTTATATTCGCCATCATCATGCCGTTGGTGCTTATATTGATGCCTCAGTTTGTTCCAGTGGAAGACCTGGAGAGGGAGTTGGGAGACATTGATACTCTGTTAAAGAATTTGCCGCCAGCAGTGAGAGCTATGTTC